>DASPKH010000244.1:0-9454 GCA_035628175.1 Patescibacteria group bacterium | reverse complement strand
CGAAGCGCTAATGCGAGGCAAAACGGAAGATGAAGCCCGCAAAGAACTTTTGAAAGAAGGGAAAAGCGAAGGTGAAATTGAAAAGCTCGTGCAGCACAAAGTTTTTCCTGGTAATCGTCCGACGAATTCCATACTTTTTAAAAAGCTGACCCCGGAAACTCTGGGTTCGCTGATTGCAATGTATGAGCACAAAATTTTCGTGCAGGGTGTTATTTGGAACGTAAATTCCTTCGACCAGTGGGGTGTTGAATTGGGTAAACAATTAGCAAAAACCATTTTAAAAGAATTGGAGAATAGTGAGGAAGTGACGAGTCATGATAGCTCAACAAATGGACTAATTAATGCTTTTAAAGCCGGTTTAAAAACATAAGGGAGTAGGCTTTTTAAAAGCATTATTTTTATCGCGTAACTTTTTTAAAGGTAGCGTGTTATGTTTATCGAAATTCATACTTTTAAAATGTCAATGCATGAAATGTCCGAAACCCAAGAAGTTTTGCTGTATGAAGAGCCGTGGCTGAAGATAAGCTTTAATATGCAGAGAGCGTTTGTGCGGGCTGTTTGGTCTGGCTTTCCAAAGGGCGCTCAATTCCGTGCTATGACCAAGCGTGTAGCTGATGAAATTAGGGCTAAAAACGAGGAATTTCCGGGTACAAACAGCATCTTTGATATTTCGCGGCTGCTCATGATGAGCTACGACGACATGGATTGGGCAGCGGGCGAAGGCGACATGCTGCTGTATAACGCGGGTGCCCGCAAGCTTGGTTTTCTGGTACTTGATTCGCAGTTTGATAAATTTTATATGGATGCATATCAGTACCAGGCTCAAAGGCGGGCGGAAAATAAGCTGCAGCGGTGTATTTTTAAAACGGAAGCAGAAGCGTTGCAATGGCTTAGTGAATAGAACTTTTCAAAACAAAAAAATGTGAATTTTCTTTTAAAAAGTTTTGTTAATTTTCCGCTTGGAAAATCACTAATGAGAAAAGAATCTATGAAACAGGATTACGAAAACGAAAAGGAATCTAATACGATGCGCTATGTTGTCTCGGCTATCGCAGCGCTAGCCGCAGGAACTCTCGTATATGCTTTTTATAATTCACAACAGAAACGCGAACGCGAGATGAAAGAACAGATGTGGAAAAAACACCTCATCAATTATCATTAAGCTGTTTAAAAAACGATTGCTTTAAAAGAAAAACCTTGCAGTTTTTATAAACTGCAAGGTTTTTCTTTTAAAGCATATAGCCTGAACATCATTTTGCTTTTTTGCGAATTGTAAAACGCGGTCGTGCTGGTTCTGTCGGCTCCACAGCTTTTGTCTTGGGCTTTGCACCTTTTTTAGGTGCTGTTGCAGATTTCGCTGTTGTAGCTTTTTTTACTTTTACAGCTTTTACTTTCTCTGGCTGAGGCTCTTTTAATTTCCCTTCCTTGCGCGCCAGCTCAAGGCAATCTTCCAGCGTCAGTGATTCAGGATTGACATCTTTCGGCATTTTCACATTTTCCTTACCAATAGCGATAAACGGTCCCCAACGTCCTTTTAGAATTTTGACGTCAGGATTTGAGGGGAAAACTTTAATTGTCTTATCAATGTCGCTCTGCCGCTTTGCAAGAATAAGTTCTACGGCGCGCTCTTCGGTAATTGTGTAAGGATCATCTGTTTTGTGAAGCGAAACGAATTTCCCGCCATGAGCAATGTATGGTCCGAAACGCCCGATAGCAACTTTTATCGCACTGTCCTCAAATTCGCCAACGACACGCGGAAGTTTAAACAGATCTAGTGCCTGGTCAAGAGAAATATCTTCGATAGATTGTCCTGGGCGGAGTGACGCAAATTTTTTATCAGGATCGTCCGCTGCGCCGATCTGTACCATTGCTCCATAGCGCCCGAGCCGTGCCAGGACAGGTTTTCCGGTTGTAGGGTCAGCTCCAAGGGTACGTTCACCGCTGGAACGGTCAGCCGTGTCGGCAGTTTTCGTTACGGTTTCGTGGAAAGGCCCGTAGAATTTCTCGATCATTTTATTCCACTCCTGCTGCCCCTGCGCAATTTCATCAAATTGCTTTTCAACAGAAGCCGTGAAGTGATAATCCATGATATTCTCAAAATGCTTTAAGAGGAAATCGGTCACGAGCATTCCGATATCTGTCGGGAAAAGTTTTGACTTTTCCGCACCATAATTTTCCGTCTTCTTCTCCTTTGAAATTACGCCGTTTTGCAGTGTAATATAGCTCACATCGCGCTTCATGCCTTCACGGTCTTCTTTTACTACGTATTCGCGTTTCTGGATTGTCGAAATCGTTGGCGCATAGGTCGAAGGGCGGCCAATACCAAGCTCTTCTAATTTTTTCACCAAACTTGCTTCAGTGTATCGTGCCGGTGGTTTTGCAAATCTCTGTGCTGCGAGCAGCCTGTGCATTGTGAGCACGTCACCGCCTTTTAAGGCAGGAAGCATTTTTGCATCACCTTCTCCCGGTTCCGGCTCATCGTCGGTGGACTCCATGTACACTTTTAAAAAGCCATCGAATTTTAAAACTTCGCCCGTAGCAGACATTTTTTCTGGCACAGTCGAAATATCAATAGTTGCTGTGGTGCGCTCAAGCTGCGCATCTGCCATTTGTGAGGCGATCGTGCGCTTCCAGATGAGATCATATAGCCGTTTCGCGTTATTGTCCATATCCACGGTCTTACGGCCAAATTCTGTTGGACGGATCGCCTCGTGCGCTTCCTGAGCGCCGGCTGATTTCGTTGTGTATGTACGTCGTTGTAGATATCTGTCGCCAAAGTTTTTTAAAATTTCATTTTTTGAATTATCCAGCGCCTGTTCGGAAAGATTCACTGAATCAGTACGCATGTACGTGATGAATCCGTTTTCATACAGCTTCTGCGCTACCATCATTGTCTGCGCGATGGAAAACCCAAGCTTACGGCTGGCTTCCTGCTGAAGGGTAGACGTTGTAAACGGTGCTGACGGAGTTTTCTTCGCGGGCTTTACTTCGACCTTTCCAACGGTGAAACTAGCCCCAATACAGCGTTTTAAAAAGTCTTCTGCAGCAGCTTCCTGCTCGAACTTTTTTAAAAGCTCTGCATCAAAAATACGATTAGGTTCGGCCTGTGTAGAAAAATCACCTGTAACTTTAAAAGTAAAAGAGCTTTCAAAATTCTTTACCTCCCGTTCGCGCTCAACAATAAGCCGCACAGCAACCGACTGTACGCGGCCTGCTGAAAGCGATGGCTTTACTTTTTTCCAGAGCACCGGGGAAAGCTCAAAACCAACCAAACGGTCAAGTACACGCCGCGCCTGCTGTGCATTCACAAGATTGTAATCAATTGAGCGAGGATTTTCTATCGCTTTTAAAATCGCGGTTTTCGTAATTTCATGAAAAACAATGCGTTTGGTCTTTAAAGGCTGAAGGTCGAGCGCCTCGTACAGGTGCCAGGAGATTGCCTCCCCCTCGCGGTCTTCGTCGCTTGCGAGCCAGACCATGTCGGCCATTTGAGCAAATTTCTTTAAATCCTTCACTACTTGTTCCTTGTCTTCCGTCACCTGGTAGTGCGGTTCAAAGCCGTTTTTGATATCAATTGCGTCATTGCCTTTCGCCAAATCGCGGATATGTCCAAAGCAGGATTTCACTATGAATTCCTTACCGAGAAATCCCTCGATTGTTTTTGCTTTTGCGGGTGACTCGACGATCACTAAATTTTTTGCCATGTATTTTTTTTTAAAGCTTTGAGCGTTGGGCTGTCAGCTTTAAGTTTTTTTATGTTTTAAAATCGATTCTTAAAAGTTTAACGCTACTTATTATACTCACAGTTCAGTGTATCATTGCAAACCGCAAAAATCTGAAAGGAATGGTCCACGGGTTTTAAACCGTTGGCGGCACAGATCTGGCGGGCAATTTCATCAAGCGCTGTTTCACGGAATTCAATAATGCGGCCGCACTCGTTACACATGAGGTGATCATGATGCGGCATTCTGTTGGCAAGCTCGAAATGAGCGCTTTCGCCCTGGAAGCGGTGCTTCACGAGAATATTGCATTTCGTCAGCAGGTCAAGCGTGGAATAGATTGTGGCGCGGGAGGCCTTATCGCCGGCATTATTCATATAGACGTACAGCTCATCGGCGCTGAAATGCCGGTCGAGCTCGGCGATGCGATCTAATATCCGGTAGCGCTCCTGCGTATTGCGGTACATTTTTTTGCGCAGAAAATCCGCGAACTGCTTTTTCAAAGCATCCAGATCAAGGGCTTCAGCCGGAGTTTGTGCGGAATTAGGCATATATTATTATGTCGAAAAATGGTCGTTGTACGTTTTTTAAAACACTAATATACATAAATTTGGAATTGTTCATAATGTTTAGGTTTTTAAAACCAGGATGAACCTTGTTTTAAACAAGGAGTATTTACGAAAAAATAATTGTAAAAAAACTGGTGTGAAACTTTAGTGGTTTGCGTAGTTTTGTGACTTCTATATAATATGAATTCTAATCACACCTGTTTTACAACTTCTTTTTAAAATTCTTTTAGATCTACTTAAAATACATCGGAGTAAGTGAATGCGTAAATGGCGTATTGAAGATTCTGCGGAACTCTACAATATCAATGGCTGGGGCATAGATTATTTTGCCATCAATGGAAAGGGAAATGTGACCGTAAGCCCGAAAAAAGGCAATGGCCCGGCAGTGGATTTAAAAGAACTCTTGGATGAACTAAGCCTGCGTGACGTGAGTATGCCGGTACTTTTGCGCTTTCCTGATATTTTGGGTAACCGGATCGAGAATATTTCCGCGTGCTTTGCAAAAGCCTCGAAAGAATACGGCTACAAGGGAAAATACTTCAGCGTTTATCCTATCAAAGTCAACCAGCAGCGGCCGGTTGTTGAAGAGATCGTACGCTATGGCAAACAATTTAATATCGGCCTCGAAGCTGGCTCAAAGCCTGAGCTCCATGCGGTGTTGGCGATCATGGATAATCCCGATGCACTCATTATCTGCAATGGCTATAAAGACGAAGAATTTGTTGAACTAGCGCTTGTAGCGCAAAAAATGGGCAAGCAGATTTTTCTTGTCGTTGAAAAACTGAATGAATTAAAGCTGATTTCGACCATCGCCAAAAAGCATAATATTCGCCCGAATATTGGCATCCGCATCAAGCTTGCAACCTCCGGCGCCGGTAAATGGGAAGATTCAGGTGGTGACCAGAGCAAATTCGGCCTGAACGTGAGCGAGCTCCTGGAAGCAATTGAGCTTGCTGAAAGGGAAGAACTTCTGGATTGTGTAAAGCTCATCCATTTTCACCTCGGAAGCCAGATCACGAATATCCGTAAGATCAAAACCGGCTTAAAGGAAGTTGCGCAGTTTTATGTGCAGTTAAAGCAGCTTGGCTGCAATATTGAATTTGTGGACATTGGCGGCGGACTTGGGGTGGACTACGACGGTTCGGGTTCGGCGGGCATCAGTTCGATCAATTATACGATCCAGGAATATGCCAACGACAGCCTTTACACGCTCATGGATGCCGCCGACAAACACGGGCTGCCACATCCGAGCGTGATTTCCGAATCGGGGCGCGCGCTAACAGCACACCACTCCATACTCGTTTTTAATGTCTTGGAAACTGCATCGCTGCCGGAATGGGACAAGGAAATTGATAAAGTTAGTAAAGACGCGCATGACATTGTTCGCGAACTGCACGGGCTTTTAAAAAACGTGAATGTGAAAAACATGGTAGAATACTGGCATGACGCCCAGCAGTTCCGTGAGGACACGCTTGATCTTTTCAGTCTGGGCATGATCGATTTAAAAACACGTGCGCTGGCCGAACGCCTTTTCTGGTCAATTGCCCGGGAAGTTCATGCGCTTGGGGCGACGGTTAAAAATCCGCCAGATGAATTCCGCGTACTCGACAAAATGCTTGCAGATAAATATTTCTGTAACTTTTCACTTTTCCAATCGCTGCCTGATTCATGGGCGATTGATCAGCTTTTCCCAATCATGCCGATTCACCGCCTGAATGAAAAGCCAAATCGTGTGGCGACGCTTCAAGACATTACCTGCGATTCTGACGGGAAAATTGATCATTTTATCAGCAACAGCCGTAGTGCGAATCCGTTTATTCCTGCGCACACCTTCAAGCCGAATGAGCCATATTATTTCGCTGTATTTCTCGTGGGCGCGTACCAAGAAATCCTGGGTGACCTGCACAATCTTTTTGGAGATACGAATGCTGTGCATATAGTGGTGGATGACGACGGCTACCAGATCCAGCAGATCATTGACGGCGAGTCGGTGGCCGACGTTCTGGACTACGTACAGTTCAGCGGCAAAAAGCTTGTTCGCACGATGGAGCAGTGGGTGGGTGCTTCGGTAAAGGAAAAGAAAATCTCGATCCAAGAAGGAAAAGACTTTTTGACAATTTATAGGTCTGGATTGTACGGCTACACATACCTGGAAGAATAGTTTTTAAAACTGTTTTTAAAAGTTTTAAAAGTTTTAAAAGCCGGAGTTTTTAAAGAACTTCGGCTTTTTGGTTTTTAAAGATTTTGGAGAAAATAACGTATTTTTAAAAGTTCAACATTTTTAAAATGAAAATGAAAATAATTCTTTTTTGTTTTGTGGCGATATTGCTTTTGTGCAATGTTGCCTTTGCGCAGGATATTGAAAGGGAAAATCGCTTAGCATTTGTAAAAGAAATTTTAAATGAGCCGTTTAATGCTTCTGAAATTATTGATACGAGTATCTATTATAATAAATATAATAGGACATCAGGTGGGTTAGAGGATAGAAAACTTGATGACACATCTATATGTATGACTCTATATCCTGTGACTTCGCCACTTAAGTTTTTAGTAGTAGAAGATACGATTTATGAAGATTTTATTGACTCTCCTTTTTATTTAGGTATCAAAAAATATCATAAATAGTTTTAAAGAATATTGAGTTCAAGAGAACTTCGACTTTCTATTTTCGGCAAGTAAAGAATAAGGAATGAAGAGAAAGATTATTCTCATGTTACATGAAGATGTTGCAATAGAAATCCATATTGCCAAAGTTGATTATACACCCCAAGACGAGGAAACTTTTAAAAAGCTCATCAATTCCATCAAAATCATCGAAGACTAAACCTCACTCATGATGATACGGCTCACCTTTTAAAATCGTCATCGCCCGGTACAACTGCTCCACGAAAATCAGCCGCACCATCTGATGCGAAAACGTCATCGGCGATAGCGAAATCTTGCCGCTCGCTGCTTTATACACCGCTTCCGAAAATCCATATGCACCGCCAACGACAAACACTAATCGCTTTGTGCTCTGAAGTTGCTGCTTTTCTATGAATTGTGCAAATTGAGGCGAAGTGTGCATTGTACCGCGATTGTCCAGCAACATCAGCTTATCGCCTTGCGAAATCTTTTCCAAGATCAGTTTGCCTTCGCGCTCCTTCAGCTCCGGCTCGGACAGCGCTGAAGCATTTTTTACGTCGGGAATGACGTCTAGCAAGAATTGTGTGTAGCGCGTGAGCCGCTTTTCATATTCGGCGATGCCTTGTAAAAGATAGTCTTCCGAGGTTTTTCCAATAACGAGCAGCGTGATTTTCATGAAGTTTTTAAAAGCTTTTAAACGAATGTTTTAAAAATTCCGTAGATTACTTCACAAAATTGCTCAACTTTCTTTTAAAAACTGTTTTTTAATTATGCGTTGTATTCTTGCTCTTGTCCTTTTGCTATTACCTATTTCCTTCCAAATTTCCAACGCTCAGCTGTATGTCACACGTAATGCGATCATGAATCCATTCGCTGATACAGTTGCTCAGACTGGTTTCATGCCATCATTTCATTATTCTCACGAGTTCGCGCGTGGTTTTGGTTCAGCCGGTGGTGAGCAGGCATGGAATGGACGCAGCATCGGTTTGATCGAATTTTACCGGTGGGAGAGTGGATGGTCACTTGGTGGAATTCTTGCAGCAGAAGCCGGGCTGAATGACTCCAACGATATTGGATTCAATCCGCGCAGTATCCGTTGGATGGAAGAAATCGCACTCTATAAAAGTTATGAGAATTATACTTTTAAGGTAGGTGTACAGCACCAATGCAAACACGATGTGGATAACTCCGATGGAGCGAGCGGTGACACACCAATTGCAAATTCTACAAAACGTGTTACAATCCTAAGTGGCATGAACCTTGAACTTATTTCAATGCCGAAAGTTTTTGCGCAGGATTTTATTTCGTCAGCATCTATTCGTGCTGATTATTATTTCGCAAAGTCCGATTACCGTTTTCCCAACACCACCGAGCGCGGTGATTTGACCAATGCCACAGGTGCATTGCTTTTAAACGGCAAGATCATTTACAGGGGATTTTCTCCTTTCGAAATGCACGCACAGATGTGGGGTGGCACAGTACTCCTGGCATATTACGATAGCCAGCTGGAGGAAGCTTTTAATACAGCCTTCCGTTTTGAAGCCGGCGTGAGTGGACGCGGGAGCGCAGGAGCGCTGACGTTCTTTACCGCATTTGAGCATTATTTTGATGATATGGCGCTTCCTGTTCCACAGAAGTCAAGTGTGTTATATTTTGGAATTCGGGGGAGCAGTTTGATTTTCTTTTAAAAGATTATAAACCATTTTTAAAAAGTTAAATTTTCCGCTCGCCCATCACGCTTATTGCCGAGCCGTCCGCGATGAAAACAGACCTTGGCGTTGCTGTCTCAAGGCTTTTAAATTCAGGGCCATACAGCGCGCCGAATTCACACTTCACATCGTAACTCTTCAGCGGATGGATATTCCAGATAGGATGCTTCACTTCGTATTCCGACGTTTTTAAAGCATTTACACGCGTGTAGCCCCAGTAGTGCTCGGCGATAAATTCCTCTTCCGATCCTTTTTGGAGCGGCTGAATTTCCTTATTACCAACAGCGCGAATGTGATTCCACTTATTTTTAAAAAGCCAGCGGTATTCCAGCGAGATTTCATCTTTTAAAATGTCCCATGTGTGTGAAGTTTTTAACGTTTGATAATGCTCGCCATACAGCGTGTTCGCCACAAAAGCGATCGCGAATTTCGGCACAATTTCCTTTATAAAAACCACGCCCCGTTTCCACTCGCCGCTATCCTTATACCGCACGTAAAACCGCAGGTTGATTTCCTCAAAGTCCCGGTGAAATGGAATGCTTATACCTTTGACTTTTGTGTTTGTAAACATAAATGCCACAAGGCTCACGTAGTCAATGCCATTGTGCGTATCGAGTTCTGTGCGCACAGGCAGGTGGGGCAGGAGCAACTTCCGGTCAAACTCGTAATTTGCCATCACGAGATTAGTCCATTCAGCAGTGAGGAAAGGGCGCATAGATGAATATGGTTTTTCAGATATTTTTGACTGCTTTCTACCCGACTTCCTTAAGCCAGCTTTTCGCATTATCTACAGATTCAAAGCAGCGAACCTCGATATTATAGGGTTGGGCCT
>DASPKH010000243.1:0-5397 GCA_035628175.1 Patescibacteria group bacterium | reverse complement strand
CGTACTATGCCACTTTCACGCGTACCAATCCAGAGATTTCCCTGTGCGTCGAAATGCACGGCGGTGACATTATTTTCGGGAAGCTCGGAATTATCCTTTGTATAGACAGACCAGTTTGTACCATTATACATTGCCAGCCCTGCTACGGTTGCCACCCAAGGATTACCAGTTTCGTCAATTGCGATTTCAGAAACATATCCATTAGGAAAAATTGAATTTTCTGGGGTGTGACGCGTCCAGTCTGCGCCATTCGTATGTGTCACGCCTTTCGAGTCCGTGCCAATCCATGTTTGTCCGTTTTTTGATACTATGGCTGTAATTCCATTCGTCAGCATTGCGGAGTTCGACGTTGTAATTGGCGACCAGTTGATTTCATTATACAGCGCTAGTCCGGCGTCATACGTACCAACGAGCACATGCTGCAGCCAGCTTCCAGCTGTGATTTCTAAATGATACACCGCATTCGACGGAATGCCCGAATTCTCTTTTGTAAAAATCTCCCACGTTTCCCCTGAAGCTGCTTCGGTCATTACTCCTAAGCCATTTCCATCTGTACCGACCCAGATTCTGTTTTCCGCATCAACTCTCACGGTCATGAGATTGCCGGTCTGTAGATCGGAGTTTTCTGTATTATAAACTTTCCACATGTTATTTTTAAAACGCGCCAGTCCGCCATTATCACCAAATGTCGTAATCCATATATTTCCCTTGCCGTCAAACGAGATGTCCGTTACCATGTTCGTAGGCAACTCTGAGTTTTCTTTGGTAAAGGTAGTCCACGTTGTGCCATCAAACCTTCCCAGCCCATGAATTCGTGTTCCGACCCAAACTGTGCCATTTGGCTCCACGCTCAACGACTGAATATCATTGCCCGGCATGCCGGGCGCATTTTGCGGATTAATATCATCCCAGTTTGTGCCATCGTAGCGCACCAGCCCGTAATTGTCTGTGCCTACCCACAATTTACCTGAACTGTCCACCGCTAGTTTACTGATGGAAGTCGTCGGTAAATCAGAATTTTCCGTTGTGAAAACTGTCCATGTGTTGTCCTTGAAACGCCCCAGCCCTTGCAACGTTGCAACCCAAAGCGTTCCGTTTTTCTCCAGCGCCAGCGCACGAATCATGTTGCTCGGAATCGCCGAGTTTGCTTTTGTAAAAATTGCTGTTGATTCATTTTTTAAGCGCACCAACCCACCGACTGTTCCCACCCACGTTTCATCGCCGCGATGCGCAATTGCTGTAATATTATCCCCATTTGTGTAATGTTTCCATTCGTCTGCGTGTACTGATGTTGCACATAAAATCGCAACTAAAGTAATTGCCAATAATAATCGCATTGTAATCTGCCTCTGTTTTTAAAAAGAACTCAATATATCCATTGAAAAAGCTTCCCTGCAACGTCTTGCAAATTGTCAAGCTGATTTTCAGTGTCGGATGGTAGTAACAGGCGAGCTTAAAAAACGTTACAGCTCTAGTAATTCCTTTTAAAACCTAATAATTTATATGCCATGTTTCAACTACAAGTCATTAAAAAGCAAAAGCCGTAACAGATATTCTTGATTCTGCTACGGCCTTTTGGAGGACACTAGACTTTTAAAAAATATTCGGTAATTTTCAGTGAGGAATTCCCTTTAAAAAACGTTCTTTCAAAATTCACCTCAGGGCGTCTTTAAAACAATATCATCCTCATCACTATTATTAATCTGTGGTGGAGTCTTCGCTTCTGGTTTTACAACAGTCGCCGAAGCACCGGAATTGCCGCCGAGCGAATCCGATAGATTGCGCGCAAGATTTAAAAACTCACTCGGGAGCATGAGTATTGTCGTTGTATTATTTTCAGCCCCGACTTCCGATACCATTTGCAAACGGCGAAGCTCAAGCGCAACAGGATTTTCAGCGATCTCGCGTGCGGCCATTCCGAGCTTTTTGGATGCTTCCAGTTCAGCTTCTGCTTTAATGATGCGTGAACGCTTTTCCCGCATGGCTTCGGCTTCGCGCGCCATGGCACGTTGCATGGACTCGGGGATTTCCACATCTTTCATTTCTACCATTTCGATCTTTACACCCCATGATGCTGTTGCCTGATCTACAATCGTTTCCAGCGTTTCGTTAATCTGGTCGCGCCCTTTTAAAACTTCATCCAAATCGTGTTGCCCGATAATATTCCTCAGTGTGGTCTGCGCTATCTGATAGACCGCCTGCTTGTAATCCGCCACGCGTACAATTGCGTACTCCGGGTCGGCGATCCTGTACCAGAGAACAGCATTTACCTTTATCGTTACCGAATCCTTAGTGATTGTTTCCTGCTGCTCGATGGAAACAGTCTGCGTACGCATGTCAAGCGTATTCTGCGATTCGATCAGCGGGATCATGTAATAAATACCTGGCCCGCGTGTAGCTTTGTAACGCCCTAGCCGGAAGACAATCCCGCGTTTGTATTCCTTTGCAATACGAATTCCGGAAAGAGCGACAATAAGGAGTATAATGAGTAAAATTTCCATTTTTTTATAAAGAGATAAATAAAAAATCGGTGAGAAGTTTGCGTAGTTTTTTTAAAACTTGTGCTGTGCAGCTTCAGTCTTCATTTCCCGTTCAATTTCGTCAACAGCATTTCGCGCTTCAGACAGCTTTACACCAAGTTTGTCTTTGTAGTGCGCAATTGCTTCGATTTTTTGATTGTTACGCAGGAACTCGCGCACTTCTACGATCGTATTGAATTTCCATTCATCATCAAACTCTTCTTCCTTTTCGCTTTTAAAAACGGTTTTTATCGGTTGCTTTTTTTCAGGAGCACGAAAATCATACATAAAACATATTGACGCAATTCCCAAAAGCAGCACTGTCACGCCGCCAAAAATACCTGGCAGCAGCCAAAGGCCATCCGCAATGATTGCATCGTGTGGATCATTGCCAATGTACAAAACATCTACTTTCTCACCGACCTTAAACGCTGGAGGGTTGCTGCTCACCCAGTTTTCAAACTCGATCGTTTCATTGTTTTTAGTTTTAAAGCGTACCAGAGGCGTATATGTTCGCCCGCCTTTTTGTGCAGTTGAAATAATGTTTTCAACAACAATGCCGATCGCTGCGATGCCATTATCAGAATACTTTTTAGCATCGAGTATCATCCATGTGGCAAATCCGCCAAAAATAATGCCGACACCAAGCAGAATAAGACCTGCAAGTCTTGCCATACTCCAATTTGCCATAGAGCTCCTCTTTTAAAAGTACATACTTCCGGCAGTAAACATACAAAAAAAGAGGATATAAAATGTGCGCAAATCACCACTAAACCGTATATTCGCTGTTATAGTTTTAAAAATTCTCCGATAAAAGTTGATCTACATGAGTTTGCCGTCTTATCTCCGCTATATTTTTACAGAAATCAAAGCGCCGCTTTCTTTTAAAATCACCTATGCAGCTGAGAAATTTTTAAAAATCCCGTTTATGTTCGTGCAGCGTGTTTTTAAAAAAAAGGTTTCCATGCCGTATCTCTTCACGAATGATTACGTGCTCGAAAACCGCTGGGGAAAGTGGAAGATCAAGGCCTACTCGGACTATGACTATAGCATTAATCCCATGCATGAAAAGGGCCTGGAATCTGTTTTTACAGGGTGCCGCGGGATTTTTCTGGACATCGGAGCGCACATCGGTAAGTGGAGTATCGTGGCCGGACGCACTGCAAAGAAAGCCTATGCCTTTGAGCCAACGCCCGAACCCTATAAATATCTCCTCCAGAATATTTCGCTCAACGGCCTTACAGGCAAAGTGGTGCCTGTAAATAAAGGAGTGTCTTCCTCTCGTGGCGAAATGACCTTTGAAATATCGCCCACGAATTCCAGTATGTCAAAGATTGTGCAAGCCAGTACCGACGCTCCGACGCTTACCATCCCGACCACTTCCATTGATGAGTTTTTAAAAGAGGAAAATATTGCGTTTTCGGATATTGAGCTGGTAAAAATTGATGTGGAAGGACACGAGTTTGAGGTTTTAAAAGGAATGAAGCATCTACTCCAGCAGGCGAAACGTATAAGGATCATCTGCGAAATCCTGCCGGAGCAGGTGGAAAAAGCTGAGATTATTCGTTGGATGGAATCGCTTCATTTTAAAACGCATGAACTCCCGACTGGCAACGATTTTCTTTTTGAGAAATAGCTTTTAAAAGAAAAAACCTCACACTTTAATAGCTGCGAGGTTTTTTTCTTCTACATTAAAACTACTCTAAAACTTTCTCTACTTTCGGCGTTTCCAGCAGCACCAATCCCGGCGTACGCTCGACGGCATATGCCATTTCCCAATCGCTTTTAAAAAGCGCCACCGGACGGTCTTTTTCATCATACGCAATAGTCGTCGCAGTCGCCGGTCGAACATCCGAACCCAGCCAGCGTGTGCGTGTAAATGGCAGCCGTTCAAGATTCACCTTTTCATTATATTCAGCTTCCATCCGCCATGTGAAAACCTGTAACTGGAGCTCACCGACGGCGGCTACAAGCGGTGCCGGACTGCCCTCCGCATCTTTAAAAATCTGGATTACACCTTCCTCTCCAAGCTGCTCAATTCCTTTACGGAATGATTTGCTGTAGGAATGGCTTGCCGGATATACCCGTGCGAAAATCTCGGGCGCGAATCGCGGGAAATGCGGAATGGAAAATTCCTGGCCGCTCGTCACCACATCGCCAACAGAGAATAAGCCCGGATTGGTCAAGCCCATCACGTCGCCGGGAAATGCTTCATCAAGAATTTCGCGATCCTGCCCGAAAAGCTGGAACGGGTAATTCAATTTCACTTCCTTGCCGGAACGCGGATGCTTTACCGTCATGCCGCGCTCGAACCTGCCGGAAATCACACGCACAAAGGAAATCCTGTCGCGGTGCGATTTATTCATATTCGCCTGGACTTTATAGACAAATGCTGAGAAAAAATCTTTTTCCGGCTCAATTTTCCCAGCAGAAGATTCAAGTGGTTGTGGTGGCGGAGCGAGGTCAATGAGGTGTTGCAAAAAGCTTTCTACACCAAAATTTGTAATCGCGCTTCCCCAGAAAACAGGAGTGATTTCCGCTTTTAAAAATGCTTCCATATCGAATGGCGGAAGTACATGCTCGATCATTTCAAGGTCTTCAAGCAGTTTTGCGTGATACGTCTCGCCCAGCAGATTTTTTATATATTCATCATTAATATCGGCAATCTGCACCGGGGCTTTGTACATCCCACCCGTTGTTTTTTCAAAGAGGTGAAAGCGCTTGTCGCTGCGTTCGTATACACCACGGAACTGTGGTCCGTCGCCTACCGGCCACGTCAGCGGAACAGCCGTAATGCCAAGCACTTTTTCGACATTGTCCAGCAGCTCAAAAGGGTCGAGCGCCGGACGATCCATTTTATTGATAAAGGTGATAATCG
>DASPKH010000242.1:0-7538 GCA_035628175.1 Patescibacteria group bacterium | reverse complement strand
GATTAATATAAAAACGCTCGTTCTGCACATTATCTCGGAAACTTCCACCGCGCTCGTACGACGTATTCACACGGTACGCAGCCACATCGCTGTTTAAAAAACTGCCATATATATCAAGCGTAGGCTTGTATTGCCCGAAACTTCCCGCGCGTAGCGTCAGCTCACCGCCATTCGTAAAAATCGGCTTTTTCGTCACAAGATTTAAAACGCCGCCTGCCGCAACATTTCCGAACAAAATCGCACTGCTGCCTTTTAAAACCTCCAGCCGCTCCAGCGAACTCATCTCCGGCATTACGGAATTATTAAAACGCACACCGTTTTTAAACGTATTGCTGCTGCTAAACGAAAACCCGCGCCCCGCAATTTCTTCCTGATAGCCACCCGTCGCCCCCATCTGGTACACGCCATTCACATTTTTTAAAGCGTCACTCAGCGTCCCGATCTGCTGCTGTTCCAGCACATCGCGTTCCAGCGCCATCATGCTTTGTGGCACGTCCATCGGCGCGGCTGAGATTTTACCGATTGTCACTGGAATTTCATTCGGTGTTTTACTCACTGCTACAATGACATCTTCAGTTTGATGAGTTCTCTCCTGCAAAGTAAAATCTACGCGACGAACTTCATTTGCTGCAAGAATAATTTCCTTTCTTTCCTCTTTAAAACCAATCCGCGATGCCATTATGACATATTTTCCAGCCGAAAGATTTGTCAATGAATACTCGCCACTGTCATTAGTGTGCGTCTGTTTATGCATTCGTTTTAAAACGACACGAGCCTTAGTAATTGGTTCGCCAGTAATATTCGTAATGGTCCCGGAAATACTTGATTGTGATTGTGCATCAGCTGTAACGAAGAGCATACAAACCAAAATTGCGAAGTAGAAGCTTTTCATAGTGTAAAATTACAATAGTTATTTGAACTAAGTCTAAATAAATTTAATTCAAATATACACGCTTTTCAAAAGAATGCAAAATTTATTTGGATTAAATCCAGATAATATTTTTAAAAAATATAAAAGCGTTTTAAACACGGGGCTTTAAAACGCTTTTGAAAACTTTATTTTCCTATTTAAATTGTCATTCTGAGCAAAACGGAAATCTATGTTAGAATGACTAAACGTGAATTTATCATCTAGATTTTTTGTGTTGCTTAGAATGAAATAATCCTCTTAATACACAATCGCCGTTAACCCGCGGACAACTGCACCAAGGCGAATAGCATCAAAGATTCGTTCCTGTGTTGTACCCATGTTGCGAAGCGAATTTTCATGCGCATTCACGCACATTTCGCATCCATTAACAGCGGAAATCACTAAGCTCATTAGCTCAAAAAATTCCTTGCCGAGCACGGGATTCATCATGAGCGTCATTTTTAAACGTGCCTGCATCTGCTCGTACGATTTGTTTTGTGCAAAATGGCGAAAGCGATAGAACACGTTATTTACGCTCAGGAGAGATGTGCATGCGTACGTTTCGCCGATCTCCTTTTCTGTTGCACCCTGTGCGATGGCTGACTTTTTAAAAGCTTCGGCAAGGATTTGATTATTCTGATTGACGGCAACAGCGAGCGCGAGCAGGTAAGATTCCTTTAAATTCACATGCTCGGAATGGAGCGTAGTTTTTAAATTGAATTTTGTGTCACGGATAAACTTCGACTCACCCATTACCATCGCATCCAGCTCAGGAAATTCGCGGTTTGTATCAACACCAATATATTTTAAAAGGTCGGTCTTAATTTCGACATATTCTTGATTCATTTCCATAGTTTTCTTTTTTTAATTTTTAAAAATTCGATTTGGGCAAAAAAATGGCAGGCAAGAAAGTCTCCGCCTGCCGTTTGAAAAGCTGATTTTCTTTAAAAAGTTTCGACTTTTAAAAGATTATCCAACTAATGTTTCTTCGCCTTTCTGCCAGTTGCATGGGCAAAGTTCGTCTGTTTGCAAGCCATCAAGCACGCGGAGAACTTCTTTTGTGTTGCGGCCCACGTTCAGATCATATGCTGACACCCAGCGAACGACTCCCTGCGGGTCAACGATATACGTCACGCGGTAAGCAATACCTTCGTTTGGCTCAAGGATGCCAAGCTCCTGCGCGAGTGATTTCGACGTGTCGGCAAGCATCGGGAATTGCAGGTCACGAAGGTCTTCGTGGTCGCGGCGCCATGCAGCGTGTACGAATTCAGAATCAGTCGAAGCGCCGATAAGGACTGCATCGCGGTCGCGGAAATCTTCTGCCAGTGCATTAAATTCAGCGATTTCTGTTGGGCAGACGAATGTAAAATCTTTTGGCCACCAGAACATCACCATCCATTTGCCGTCTTTTGTATGAATATCGTTAGAAATTTCGGTGAATTCCTGCCCTTTTTCGATTGAAACGACAGCTTTTTTGTTGAATTTTGGGAATTTCTCGCCAAGTCCTAACATGCGGTTTGCCATTTGCCCTTCTCCTTGTACAAAATAGGTTGTAGAATTAGTGTTAAATTTTGATGTACAAACTTACACCTATTTGGCAATATCAATCAAGTCAATTATATTTATAATCTTATAAGAAAATTCTATCGCTTTGTGAAAATTAATAATGACACTTGTTCAGCTACAGTACCTCATTGCGCTTGACACTCACCAGCATTTTGGCCTTGCCGCCGAACACTGCTTTGTCACGCAACCTACGCTTTCCATGCAAATTCAAAAGCTTGAGAAAGAGCTTGGCGCAATTTTGTTTGACCGCGGGAAGCAGCCTGTGGTGCCGACGGAAGTTGGGCGGCGGGTGATTGAGCAGGCGCGGATTATTTTGCGTGAGGCAGCGCGTGTGGGCGATATTTTACAGGATGCGAGCGGCGAGATCTCGGGTGTTTTTAAAATAGGAATAATTCCAACTGTCGCGCCCTATTTATTGCCGCTTTTTTTGCAGAACTTTGTAAAAAAATATCCTGGAATTTCACTGCAAATTGAGGAATTGCAAACGCATCAAATTATTGATAGAATTCGCCATGACCGGCTCGATGCTGGCATTCTCGCAACCCCGCTTCATAATCCGTCCATCACCGAAGAACCGCTTTTTTATGAACCGTTTGTGGCGTATGTATCACGCAATCATTCTTTGTATGACAGAAAAAAAATCAAAGCTGAAGACCTTGATTTGGCTGATGTTTGGTTGCTGAATGAAGGACATTGCTTTCGCGACCAGGTGGTGCAACTATGTAAAAAGTCTTTAAAAAATAATGAAGGAAGCGATCGTGCCGTAACATTTGAAAGTGGTAATTTAGAAACGTTAAAAAAGCTTGTCGAGCAAAATTTCGGCCTGACGCTGCTGCCGTATCTTGCTGCGCGTGAACTCGAAGAAACAAAAGAAGGGGATATGCTGCGCAAGTTTTTAAAACCTGTTCCAAAGCGCGAAATCAGTATTGTGTACGAGCGCTCACGTTTGAAGAAACAAGTGATCGATGCGCTTTTAAAAGAAATAAAAGCGGCTCTTCCGAAAAAGCTTTTAAAAGATGATGATGCGCTTCTAGTATAAGGAATTTTAAATCAAAACTATATATTTTAAAAAAGAGAAGAGAATGAGGAAATTTTTACTAACAGGAATTCTGGCTGGACTGACACTTTTGAGCGCGTGCAAGAAGGAACAAATGGCAACGGAAATGCGTCCGGCCCAGGGGGGGAAATTCTACGGCGGGACGTACCGCGTGAATGAGTTGGCGGAACTGCGGTCACTGGACCCGATCCAGGTGAATGATGTTGTGTCGTCGAAAATCAGCGATCAGATTTACGACCGGCTGCTGATGCTGGACGAAAATCTGAAACTACAGCCACAGTTGGCCGAGCGCTGGGAAGTGTCGCCGGATGGGATGACCTACACGTATTATCTGCGTCGCGGTGTGAAATTTCATGATAGCCCGGCTTTTCCAGAAGGAAAGGGGCGTGAACTTACGGCTGAAGATGTGCGGTATTCCTATACTCGCTTGTGCGATCCGCGCGCCGGAACATTAAATTTTGGCTATGTGGCGGAAAAAGTTAAAGGCGCTCAAGAATTTTTTAAGAGTGTGCAGGAAGCGCAGAAGTCAGGTGGTGAACCTACTATAAAGGAGGTTACGGGCTTTAAAGTTATTGATCCGTACACTTTTGCTATTGAGCTTGTAAAGCCGTTTGCGCCGTTTGAGTTTTACCCGTCACTGACCTCGTTTGGAATTCATCCGCGCGAAGCTGTGGAGCATTTTAAAGGGGATTTTAGGTTTCATCCTGTTGGTACAGGGCCGTTCGTTTTTGAGTCCTGGGCTCCTGACCGCAACCTGGTGTTAAAAAGAAATCCAACATATTGGGCGAAAGACAATGCCGGTAATCAGTTGCCATTCCTTGATGAAATCCAGTTTACCTTTATGAAGGACGAAAAAACGCAGCTGCTGGAATTTAAACAGGGAAATCACGAAGAATCGTACCGTATTCCTAATGAGTTCTTTGCGGATATAGTGGATGAAAATAAGAATGCAAAAGGAGAATATACGAAATTTAAAGTCCTGCATGAGCAGACACTTGCCACGCAATTCTATGGAATGCTGACGACCGATCCGGTTTTTAAAGATAAGCGGATTCGTCAGGCAATTTCGTATGCTGTGGACCGCGACCGGATCATCCGTTATGTGCTGAAAGGACAGGCGGGCGGGCCGGGCAATCATGGGCTGGTGCCGCCTTCGGTGCCAGACTATAATGCGCAGAGCATTACAGGGTATGCTTTTAATGCGCAGAAAGCCAAAGAGCTCATGGCGCAGGCGGGCTATCCGGACGGCAAAGGTTTTCCGGCAATTACACTCCAGTTAAATGCGGGGGGTGGGCGCAATACGGCGGTGGCTGAGGCCATTCAGTCCATGTTGTCGCAAAATCTTGGTATTACGGTAAATCTGAACCAGGTGGAATTCGCACGGCACACACAAACGATTGATGAAGGAAAAGCGCCATTTTACAGGTTAGGCTGGGTGGGAGATTATCCTGATCCTGAGACGTTTTTAAATCTGCTCTACGGAAAGCTCGTTCCGGCCGATCCCGCTAATATCAGCCCGATCAATTCCACTCGTTTTCAAAATGCTGAGTTCGACAGGTTATTCGAGCAGGCACTTTCAACGACCGATCGTTTAAAAAGATTTGAGCTGTATCGCCAGGCCGAGCAGATCGCCATTAATGAAGCGCCGATGCTGATCGTGTTTTATGATGAGGATTACAGGCTGCTCCAGCCGTATGTGGAGGATTATCGTGGTAACCCGATGGACACGCGTTTTTATCGCTATGTGTGGCTGAATCCTGCGAAAAGGAAGTAGTTTTTTTAAAAGGAATTTTTTTAAAGAAACCTCACGTGTTTTTAAAGCGCGTGAGGTTTTTTTGTTTCTAAAAATCAGGAACATTAAGATTGAATTTAACGCCAAAGTTCAACGTCGGTAAAAATCCCTTGTATGGCCGTTGCCAAAAGAAAAGTCCGTCGGGAGTTACATCTTCAAAAGGTTCAATTTCAGCATATAAATATTTGAGGTTCTTATAGCGAATACCAACCTCACCATAGAGTTCTATGGAGTATTTTGAATATCCTGCATCGAATTTTTTTAAAGAACCGGCTTTGAGAACAAGAACATGTACGTGCCGCTGAACTGCAAAACAATCTTTTAAAAATGACTTGGAGCCGGGACTCATATCATCTCTATCGGCGTAATATTCTACCTCATTTTTTAAATCCTCGATATATCTGTATGCAATTCCCACATAATGCTCACTCGGTAGTAGTGTGGAGTGATTGTCCCGATCAAACTTTTCAATAAATGAAGGATTGTACAATGTTATTTCAAATAATATAGTGTGTCCTGAAAATGGTACATGGAGTGTGTCAAGTTCGATGTCCTGAAATAAAACCGAATTACTGTGCCGTCTGCCATATCCCGCTTCAATCCCTACTTTTTTATTAAATAAAATTTCAGCAGTCCCGGTAAGAGATGGCCTATCGGGATTAATTGCGGCAAGGGGATGAAATTTATAAATTAGATTGATTGAGTTTATCTGTGCATTTGATAGCACAGATTTAAAAAGCAATAGAATTAAGATTACGGCGGTTCTTATTGTTATGAAATCTGCTGTTTAAATGTAAACTTTTTCCGCTAATTTATAGTAAAATTTAGTGTAATGCAAGAAAATTCTGGAAAGGTAGAAAAAGAAAAACCTCGCGTGTTTTTAAAACGCATGAGGTTTTTCGTTAAAATTACTTTGAAACTACTTTACAATATTCCTTTAAAACTCTACAGCAGCAGCGCATCAATCCTGTGTGCATGCACCATCTGCTCACATGGCGACCAGGTAAAAACTGTAAAGCGGCCATCCTGCGAAGCTACAAGCGCAAGGGCATCGTGCTGGTCGTGCACAAATTGTGCAGCTGATAAATGCCGTGTGCCGGTACTTTGGGTGGGATTGACGATAGTTGCGCCACCGCCGATGATAGGTTCTGTGAGCATGATGCGATCTACGAGCGAACGCCCTTCAGCGTGTCGGATCTTCGCTCCAAAGGCGAGAAGCTCATAATTATCATTCATAATAATTGCTCCATCCACTGCAGTTAATCCGGCTACAATATCCACTTCACGCCGTAATTCGAGTTGCCACTGGGTCTCTGTTCGTGCGCGTTTCATGAGCCCGGCCAGACCAGTAAAAGCAGGCGCAACAGCGTAATGAACGGGGTGCATAATAGAATGCCGCCAGGATTCCGTTCCTGCAGGAACCATAAGCAGTGAGCCACCGCGCTTATGGGCGCGAATTGAAACGGCAAGCTGTACAAGCACATCTGCCGAATCATGCCACGACGCGCCATTGATGCCAAGAAGCGAAGAGATCACATTTGGGCAGTCCGGCATATTCGCGCTATTTTCGTCAATTATTTTAATTTCTTCGCCAATAAGCACAGCCACATTGCCGAATTTCCCGAATCCTTCAAAACGTCGGTGCTTGATGACGAGCAACCCCGGCTCTGAGACATCTATGACAAAACAGTAATTTGGAATGGAAAGTGTGGCACCCCACACGTATAGTTCCCCATTCTCATGCCAGATTCCGATATGGATACCAGGGCGCTCAAAACCGGGTGATAATTTCGTCAGTGTGCGTGGGGTTAATGGCAAACGACGTTCAAAATGAAGTGGCTGGGATGTTTGTTCGGGTTTTAAAAACGCAAGTGAAATCCTCGGCGAATGGCCTTCCTCACGGTGGAGACTCGCCCAAAATGTAGCGTCTATCATAGCTTCAATCATATCCGCTTCAGGCACCTCCGCCAGATCCTTTTCCCCGAGTGCTGCTGCGGCCCTGATATGTTCGGTAAAATGTTTTTCTATTTCTGGCGCAACGATACGTGCGGCCTGATAGCGAGATTCTACGATCATTTGGTGAAGTATTAGAACAGAAGTATGGAAAAGGATTTTTGATGAATACAGGAATATCGTAATTACTTATCCATACAGAAAATAACTTTTTAAAATATCAGGAAGATTATTACCGGTACGTTCGCCCGAAAGTGTTC
>DASPKH010000241.1:0-7223 GCA_035628175.1 Patescibacteria group bacterium | reverse complement strand
AATGCAAAATTGTCCGCAAATGCATACCGTAATAAAGCCTCTCCGCCAGTTTTTACCTTTTCATCTGATTGATGAGGACGTGTTTCAGGCAGCATGAGGCCGCCAAGGATAACCTGTCCCTGTTCCTTTTTTAAAGGTTCTACCGGAAGATTAAGCGACGGGCTATAGACAAGGCTGTTGACGCAGCCAGATGTCACAAGAGCAATCGCGAGTGTACATAGTTTTAAAAGGGTTGCTAGTGATTTCATTTCCTTTCGGCAGAGTATTTCGGTGAAATAATAAAAGAGCCGGCTTCAAATTAATGAAACCGACTTTTAAAAGCAAATTTTAAAATTTACTCAGCCTTCCTTTTCCTTCCACCTTTTTTCGGCGCTGGAGTTTCCTCCGCTGGGGCATCCGCTTTTAAAACTTTTTTCCGTGACGTTTTATTCTTTTCAGCTTTCGACGTTTCGGTTTGTGGCTGCGGCGCTTCCGTTTTTAAAGCCTTCTGGCGTGAGGCTTTTGGCTTTTCCGCTTCCAGCTGTGGGCTATCAGCGTTTAAAACCTTTTTTCGTGAAGCTTTTTGCTTTTTGGCTTGCGGCTGCGGGCCGTCGGTCTGTGCAGACTTCTTGCGTGAAGACCTTTTCTTCTCAGGCTGCTGCGGAATATTTTCTGGTGCACTTTCAATATTCAGGCCTGAATTTTCAAAGGCTTCGTCGTTGAAGGCTTCGTCGAATATTTCGACTTCTTCTGGAGCTTCTACCTTCATCATTATCTCTTCCTCATCCCGGATTGCCGGCTGTGCTTCGGTTGCCGGTCCGACGTAGCGGAAGTCTATCATACGACGTTTTACGTTTGCATTTACAATCTGGATGCGCAGGCGTGAGCCGATACGGAAGATGTTTTTTGTGCGGCGGCCGATGAGCCGGAAACGCATCTCATCGAAATTGTAGTAATCATCGCCGAGGTCGCGCATATGCAGCAAGCCTTCTACATACAGGTCGTCTATCGTTACGAATAAACCGAAATTCGTAACACCGGACACCGTACCGTTGAATTCTTCGCCAATATGCTGCTGTGCCATTTGCGCCTGTGTAAGTTTGATAGAAGCGCGTTCTGCTTCGACTGCAAGACGCTCCATTGCCGAACAATGGTCATCAGCATATTCTACAAACTCCTGCATTTCTGCTATCCGTGCTTTTGAAACTTTGCCGGCACCATATTCCTTTAAAAACCGGTGCACAATGAGATCTGGATAGCGGCGGATCGGCGATGTAAAGTGCGAGTAATCCGAAAAGCCCAAGCCGTAGTGGCCAATGTTGTAGTATGAATATACCGCTTTCGCCTGTGAGCGCAGGAGCACCTGGTGGATGAGCGGTTTTTCCGGTAAATGCTCGACCTGTAACAGAAGTTGGTTGATTTCTTTTGATGAGAGGTCATTCAGGTCAATTTTTAAACCAAGCGAGCGGATAAATGTGATCGCATGCTGTACCTTTTCTGCATCGGGTTTGTCGTGGACGCGGTAGAGGAATGGCAGCAGGTTTTTGCCGAGCTTTAATTTTTTTGAAAGATTTTTTATATGTCCGGCTACAGCCTGGTTAGCCGCAAGCATGCATTCTTCCACGAGGCCTGTTGCATCGGTGCGGCGCTTAACAACGGCTTTGAGTGGCTGTTTATTTTCGTCAAGCTGGAATTTGATCTCGTATGTTTCAAAATCAATTCCACCTGTTGTATAGCGCTTTTTGCGAAGAATTTCAGCAAGCTCGTATAGTTTTAAAATCAGCTCTGAATAATCACCTTTGCCCGTGTCAATAATATCCTGCGCCTCGCCATAGGTAAATCTGCGGTGGCTGCGGATCACTGTCTCATGGATTGAATAATCTTTCATTTCGCCTTTGGGCGTAAATTCCATATACACGGTAAAGGCAAGGCGCTCTACATCCGGCATAAGCGAGCAGATATTGCTTGAAAGAATATGTGGCAACATCGGAACCACGCGGTCTACGAGGTACACGCTGGTAGCGCGTTTTAAAGCCTCCGCATCAAGCGCTGTTCCTTCGCGAACGTAGTGGCTGACGTCGGCAATATGAACGCCGAGTTTGTAATTCCCGTTTTCTAAAATATCGAGCGAGAGCGCGTCGTCAAAATCGCGCGCATCATCAGGGTCGATAGTTACAATATCTACTTCACGTAAATCCAGCCGGCGCTTGACCTCGCTTTCCGGAACAGGCACGGCAACGGCCTTAGCTTCAGCTTCCACTTCTTCAGAAAAACCTGTTGGAAGGTTAAATTCTTTCATGATAGAGTCAAACTCAAGGCGCGACTCCTGGTTTTGCGAAATTACTTCAATTATTTCTGCTTCTGGGCTCTTGTGCGGGTTATCCCAGCGAATAAGCTTCGCCAGCACTTTATCGCCTTTTTTCGCATTGCCGATCTTTTTATGATGAATAAGAAAATCTACATAATAGCGCTCTGATTCATCAGGCACAAGGTAATAAAAATCACCATCAAAATCGAGCTTTCCGCGAATATCATCATTCGAGCGCTCTATGATCTGCACGATCTCACCTTTAGGCTTTTTATTTTTTTGCTGTGTGAGGATCTTCACTTCTACATAGTCACCGGGAAAGGCCGTGAGAATATGTTGTTGTTTTAAATAAATGCGCGGAAATTCCGGTATACCACTTTCTACAAAAAACTGCTGGTTGGAAAGTTTTAAAACGCCCTTGATAACGGGCTGCTGCGGTTTTGCCAGTCCGTAACGCCGCCGTGTGTGTCGCTGCAAAATGCCTTCGTCCACAAGCTGATGGATAGTCGAGCGCATTTCCTGAAATTCGTCCGTCTCGGATGTAAAGCCGAGCTCGCGGCCAATTTCGCTAGAGCGCATGAGAGAATTCGATCTTTTTAAAAGATCAATAATTTGTTCTGCTAAGTCCTGGTCGTATGACATTGATAATTTTTAAAATGCAAAAGAAAGATGAAACCCCTTTTAAAAAGAATTTCTGTAAAAATACTAAAAACAGTTTGGGTTTTAAAAAGTTCGGCAGGGGAGAAGTTCGGACGGATCTTTTAAAACGTTGGCAGCACTGGAGAATATTGTGAAAAGAACAATGGATATTATGCTGCAAATACAATAACGTCCATCGCTGAAATTTATCGTAAACAGTGTTACTGGCGCTTTTAAAAAAGATTCCTGTATCTTGTCTTATTTTAAACAAATTGCTTGTTCCTTTACAGAATTAACCCTGCTACATATGGATACCTGGTATATATATTTCAGATTATTGTGGTGAAATCTCGAAGATCAGATTAAAAGTTGTACACATTCTTTTGCGGCCTAGCTCAGTAAAAGAATTACCAAATTGATACAACTCATGCTAAAAAATCCATTGTACGGAATGTGTAAACTGCCGTAAAGTGTACCTGCAAACAAAACTCCTATACCTATGATAAAAGTGTAAAAATGAATGTATCCTTGGTAACAGTCTTTATGCGACTGGCTGTGCCGTCTTTGGCGCAGAAGAAGGAGAGCAAATGGTGTATTGGGCGCTACTAGTGATTTCTTTTAAAATCGAAAAATTGACTATGGAATAGATTACAAAATTATTGCACACAAGGGTTGTACTTTTATTTGTAATAGCAGCGATAAACTTTCATTTTATACCGTCAGTAATAAAATTTGGAGTAACAAAATGTATGAGGTCGAATGGTATTGAAATTGTCGGCAAACGCATTAATGTAGATCTGAAGCTTTATTATGGTTGTTCTGCATCCCAAGCTGCGATTACTGCGACTTACCCAGCCCACCAGCTGCAGTACTTTATATTTACTACTCCACAGGTGTACATTCCATATTATGATTTCGGCACTTATTGTACAGTACAATAGATATGACCCTCAATGGGGACTGAGCAATGTAAAAGAGTGTACGTTTACAACACCACGCTATGCATGCACAAAGCAATCAAGGGCAGTGTGCTGCTATGGAAGCGGTTTCTGGATTCTAAATTACCATAATTATAAGAATGGGTTCTATGCGGTTCATGGTAAAAGAAAATGAAGTGAAGAATAAATTTTTTATGTCACAAGTTAGAGAAAAGCTGCCACCACTGTCCCGAGATGAAACTTTGTTAAATAAAGGATAAGGTTTTATCCTGTTTGTAAACAGTAAGCATAATACGTGGAACGTGCAAGCAACTGTGCAGAATGACAATCTAAGCATTAAAGCAATTGTCGAAACGCCAGTTGCCAGCAGCGAACTTACAAATGCAGTAACAGCGTATCTGTCAAAGCAGACAAGTAAAGAATTTATTTTAAATTTAATTGGGCTGAATGGGAGGGAGACTTTAAAGAAAATAACCGCTGATTTTAGAAAAGGAATCCGCGGAAATTCTTTAAGGATATTTAGGCTGATAATATACGATTGAGAAATAGTAGGTGAATTCCAGTGCATCAAATGCGGTAACGGGAGAAAGGGTAGAATGAGAATATTCTGTTAACTTCGAGGGGAATATTGCACTGGAGCTATACCCTGCGCAGGTTGACTTGGTTATGAGGTTTTTTAAGGATATGAGGCAGCGGGAGGCTATAAAGGAGAATTGGTGCTGAAAGAACTTGAATTAGACATGTATTTCGTCAAGCTGACAACGGCACAGGCAACTATTACCACAAATTTTTATCTGATCCGGTAATAAAAAATCCCGCCTCTGGAAAAAAAGCGGGATTTACTCTTAAAAGAATTTCAACTTTATGCAAAGACCGTAACTGCATTAGTTTTCTGCTGCGAAAGCTGTAAAACTTTATGCGCATTCTGAATAAGCGAATCTACCGTATCATTTTTTGCTGCTTCTGCAATTCCTACGCTGATGGTGATTGTGACGCGTTTGCCGTGAATATCCATTACAGAGCTTGCAGTTTCCTTGCGGATGCGCTCGGCCCATATTTGCGCTTGTTGTGTTTTTGAGCCGCTGATACCAACGGAAAGTGTTGTCGCGTCAAGGCGGCCAAGCACGTCATATGGGTGAGTATATTTCTGAACAAGTCCCAGCACATGATGAATGATAATCTCCGTTGTATCAGTCGACATGTCAATTGAAGAGTATTTGTCAATATGAATAAGGCATAATGTGAGCGGAATTTCAAAGTCACATGCACGCGCTATCTCCTCGTTTAAACGATTGAAAAAAGCTGATTGGTTGAGAATTCCCGTAGAATCATCTACAAGCGAGTGGGATTGTAGCATATCGGCAAAACGTATTTGTTCAATCATTGTGCCAGCGTGTTCACCGAGTGTTTCCAGGACACTCACATCCTGTGCTGTAACAGGCGATGCTGCCTCAATAAATAATGCCCCGTAATTATGCGATGCTGATTTTAAAGGAACGGCCACAAAATAACCATTTTCTAATACTTGCTCGTGAGGATGTATCCGAGCAATACCTGGCTGAAATTGTGTGCCTGGATTTGTTTGTCCTGTGAGGATTGTTTGCCCTAATAATGTACCTTCAAGTGGGATTAAAGCCCCGTTGAAGTTGATCACACTTGTATCGGTCATACGTATGTCGCAGATATGCCAGCCGCCACGCTGCTCATCAAAGTTACAAACACCAAGCGTGAAATATTCGGAAATACGGCTTGCAGACTCTACAAGCGCTGAACAGATATCCTGCACACGACAATGTGGATTTGCCACAAGCGATCTGAAGTGATTAATAGCTTCAAGTGTCCGCGCCGACTGGAAAAGGTCATACTTACCTGTGTAACTTTGTACGAGCCCACTTATTAGTTTTGTAAAATGACCTAAAAATCCTACTGTGATGGAATCATATGCATCAATTTCAGTAGAATCAGCACAAAGGACACCAACGACAGAGTTATTAAAAAATACTGGAACACCAACAAAGGAGAGTGTGCCAGCAGAAGCTGTATAGTAGGGGAGAAGATCAAGTTCAGCGCTGGGCTGGATCTCTGTAAGGATTTCAGGGCGCCCATGTGTAGCAATCTGGCTGACTACATCATTGCTAATCGGATATTTACGTCGTGAAGCAGAAAAAACTTCGCCAGCATCGCTGATATACGATTCCATTACAAGCTCGTGTTTATCCGGATTTACCCAGAAAAAAGCAGCTGTTCGGGCGCTTGCTACCGAACGGATTACCATAAGAACGCGCGAAAGCAGATGATCAAATTCTTTGCGCGGTTCGGTAGGTGCGTGGTCAATATCCTCGTTAAAAATCTCTGTAATTGTCGTGCTGATAGGAGTTCTTCTATGGCCTTGCGAAGAATCTTCCAAAGTATCCTGCATTTCTACAACAACTTCGCCAGCGGATATATCTTCTTTTACGGGCTGATCAATTTCTACTGTTGCAATTTTTTCTTCAACAGGACTTTCAACATTTGATGTTTCCTGAGGTAGAGATGAAGTTTCAGTAGGCATTTCTGCATTTTCCACCTGAGGGATGATCCCAGGAGGAGCAGTGATAGCTGCTATTTCATTTTCCGGAACTACTTTCTTTTTACCAACAATGCGCATTCCTGAACTATCATCGCCAAGTTGTTGAGTGCCGATAGTTTTTTTGGTCGAAATATCTTTCAAAGATTGTTCTTTTAGCGCTGCATTTCGAATCGCTTCTTCTTTTGAAAGTGTGCCATCATCGGAAAGTGTAACAGATGTTACATCTTCATCACCAAAGGAAAGTTTCTTAGCGATAGAAGTTGTGTTCTTCTGAATAGCTCCTCCATCTTTCTTCGAAGGTTCGCTTTTTTTATGGTTCTTACCTGAGACTTCGTTCTTCAGATCTTTCAATTTACCCTGTATTTTTTTCTGAAGTTTGGAGTCCTGGGGAAGAGGAGAAGGTCTTTTCAAAAAGCCTTCTTCTTCGCGCATTTCTCGAGCGGCTATCATTTCCTGCTCTGATGCATCGGTGCCAAAAGACGAAGCAAAGTCATCAAATATCAGGCGTTTACCTGTATTATCCTGCTTTACTGTAGTCTGAAATTTGGTCTGTTGGCTCACCGGGCGTGGAGACATTACCATATCCGAGAGCCGTTGCGAGATCAGCATAAATAACGCTACTGCACCCAATACAGCTATACAAATGCCGATAAGGCGGATAGCCATCTCATCAATAAAAAGCGCTATGAGCAGCCCAAGAATTATGACTACGATTGCAATCGCATCATTTGGTGTGAGTGTTTTCCGTACTTCGTTCAGCCGGTTTTTCATCGTGCGTTAGCGAATAAGT
>DASPKH010000240.1:0-4214 GCA_035628175.1 Patescibacteria group bacterium | reverse complement strand
TTTTTAAAAACCGTGAAAAATTCGGTTTTAAAAACGGGTGCAATTGTGTTTTGGGAGAGTTTAAAAAACTCTTCCGTTGGGAGTGAGGATTGATGGATTTGGAGCATATTTTCTACAAGAATGTATTGACTATTTAATGTGCATACCCCAACGATACACCTCAACGCCATCTGCTTTATATCTTAAAGTACCTACCATTACCGGTCGTTCACCCTGGAAACCATAAAGCAGCACGTCAGAAATAGTCATTTCCTTAGCAGGATTTGAGCCAATTGATACTATACAATCTCCAGATTCCAAAAAATGGCTGACGCTACTCCGTACTACTTCGAAATATGAAGAATCTCTTCTATTATCTCTGAAATCGGTGGCAATGACTGCCAAATTTATAGAGTCAGATTTTGGAGATTCTACCTCAAGAAGTTGTAGTACCGACTCATATCTTTGGGTCCAGAGAGGATTTGTTTGCGACTTAGAATCTTTTAGTATGTGTTTATAATACCTGTTGTAGTCAGTTTTAAAAATAGTATCCTGTATTTGGTAGAAGACAACTTGCTTGTCGTTTTTATCAAGGGTTTGAAGCAGAGATACTGTTGTCTCTTTTTTAATTTCTTTCAATCCACCTCTATTAGAAACACAGGAGGAAAACATCACAACTGTCATAAACAGAATTAATGAATTCATAATAAATTGATAATTCACCGGTAATTCCGATTGTTTCATGATACGCACACTCAATATTAATTCAAAAAAAAGACAATTTAGACAATAGAAAAGCCACAACCGAACCCAATGCAATAACGGCAACTCCCATTCTCAAATATGAAATCCGTTTCCAGTCGACAACATTTTTTGAAATAATCCAGTATGTTCTGTCACTCAGGATTATTCCAGCAAAGCAAGCTACAAGCGATTGCACAGGGGGAAGTTTGGATTCAAGCGCAATTTGCACCGGCACATACAGCGCAGTAAGTAAAATAGCCCGAAGCGCAAAATTCAGGTTTTTAAAAACAGCCGTCGTGATATTTTCCAGGCGCGAGCGGCGCTCCCAGTAGATGCTGATGCTGGCGGCGAGACTCACGATGTACGGTACGAGAAAATGGTGCGCACGACCTTTAAAATAGAAAAAATTTGCAACAAAAACCCAGATGAGCGGAATAATCGCCGTATAAAAAACAGCTCTGATACGGAATTTGCTCTGCTTTGTGTGCGGCGTTTCGATAACGAGATTTGTGTAATTGAACAGCAGATAACCCGTGATAATCGGCAAAAACCAGCGATAATCCACAAGCGCCCACGCCGCATAGCTCAGCATCGCAACGCCAACCGCACCTGATAGCGAGAGCTTTCGCGTGTTCTGCGCAATGACGCAAATGAGAATGAAAATTCCCGTGAGAATCGCGAGCTGGCGGAACATTTCGTCAGCCGGATTTGGTGTGAATTTTTGCAGTAAAAGCAGCGTGCCAAACGGGATAAACAGGTTGTCCGCGCCTCCAAGCGATACGGCTTCAAAAATCGTGACTAGTGAGGCGATGACGAACGCGGCAACAACGCTTTCCACGCGGCCTAAATCACCTAAAAGCAACAACCCGAGATGCACAATAATAAACGTCGCGAGAAAGAAAATCACCGAACCTTCGATGCTTTTTTTCTCGTCCTCCACACGGTATTTTTTCGTGCCATAGCGAACCCCGATGAGCGCCGCAAGCGTGTCGGCAACGGCCAGTACGCTGACAGAAATCAGGTAAAAATGGGGCTTTTGTAAAAGGTTGCACAGCAAAAATGTGAGGTAAATCGCAACCGGGTAATAAATCTGTCCCTGCGATTTCCGCTCCACTCCATGGATTGACGGCAGAAGGCCAACTTTCTTCGTTCCCCAAATGATGCCGATGAACAGAACGCCGAGCAGCAAAACCGTCCAGTGCGACGTGAAAACGTATGAAAAGCTGAGCGACACGATGCCGCCGGAAAGATGCACGAATTTGCGTGTGGCCTCGGGCGATGGTGTTCCGTAGATGCGCCACAGCTCGGCAATGATGAAAATTGCGCCGTACAGTCCGCCGACGATAAGCGCGGGAAAAAGGTCGTTCATCACCGCTTTTGCTCAACGAAAAATGCGCTGTAAAAGAATGCTTTGTCTGCTTTAAAAAGTTCGTCGGAAAGCTCTTGTAAATGCTCAATTTTCTCTGGTAAATGTTGCGAAATCCTGCGTGGAACAAGCATATTCCAATACGCAAAACGCGCGCCCGGATTTGCATTTTCGAGCAGATTTCGGGCCGTTTTTAAAAACAGCTTTTCATCCATATATTCAAAAATATCAGACAAATTATAGCCGTCAAATTTCACGGGAAAGGCCCGCAACGCATCGTCCGTCATACCTTTAAAAATCTGCAGCTTATCAATATTTTCCTTAATGGTTTTAAAACTTTCTGCGCGAGCGTAGAGCGGCAATGCATCCTCAAAATCCGCTTTTAAAATGTAGCGCATATAGGGATTTGAGTGCGTGGGAATTTCCGTCAGGGCGTATTTCGTTCGTGCCAGAATCCTGTCGGCAACGCTTCCCTCAACATATGTAAAAAACTCAGGGTCGCGCCCGGCTTTTCCCATTACCGCTTTGCTGAAAAAGATTTTAAAAAGTAATTTCCAGCGCCATGTATTCCATTTTTTGTTGTAAAATTCGCGTTGCTGCTCATGAGATTTCTCTGCCAGAAGTTCGTCAATTGTGCTTCGCGAATGCACAAGCGGCATGACGATATTTTTAAAATAGCCGAAATATTTTTCAAATTTTCCGAAGTGAATTATGCCTTGTTTGACATGTTCGAGTTTTGTTTGAAAGTAGTTTTGTGCTGAAGGGGAAAGGTTATTTTTAAAAGAAATGAATGTGCTCAAACGCCACTCAGGTAACGCGTTTTTAAAACCAAGAAATTGAAGCATTTCTTCATATTTCAGGTTTTTAAACGCGAGCTTGCGCAATTCCACGCATGCCAGCTGTGCCGGATTTAAATCAACTGCAACGACCAGTTCGGGTTTTAAAAGAAGCAGCGCAAGTGAGTTATCGCCTGCTGACCCGATGGAAAGAAAGTTCTTCCCTTTACCTGTATCAAGTGCGCGAATGAGAATATCTGCGTCTTCCCAGCAATTTGCGTAGCGCACGTAGTCAAAGGACGCGCGTTTTTCTATTGATTCACTCATTATTTGGTGATTTGTAACTGGATGTTTTTAAAAATCTAAGTAACTCACTCCCTAAAAAGCCGAATCTCGCCTGTTGCGCCATTCATTTCCACTTCTTCCCCGTCAATCAGTTCGTTCATCAGGTTTCCAATAGCAACAATCGCCGGAATCCCCATTTCGCGGGCAACAATCGCCGAATGTGAGAGCAGACTTCCCCGCTCCACAAGTAAACCTTTTGCCATCGGGAAAAGCGGCGCCCAGCCGGGGTCAGTTCTCTCGGCAACAAGAATGCAACCTTCAAGATTTGGCGCATTGGCAGGATTTCGCACAAGGCGCACCGGCGCGCGTACGATGCCCGGACACGCGGCAAGTCCTTTTAAAACGTCGCCGTTGTGCTCACTTTTTACAGTAGAATTTGCCTGGTAGGAGTTGGCGTGATGCACCATGCCGAACGTTTCAAAGCGGTCTGATGGCGATACTTTTTCATACTCAGCAAATTCAGCTTTTCGCAGCGTGACTATTTCCTTCAGTTTTGAAGAAACGCCGGTTCCATCAATGAAGGAGAAAATTTCTTCTTTTGTGAGGTAAAAAATGTCGCGTGGATTATCAAGAATATGTTCGGAATAAAAATGCTGCCCGATTTGCAGAAAAATCGCGCGGACAACTCCGAATACACGCGTACGCTCAAAGCGCAGATTCTCGCGGTTTTTCACGCCTTTACGTGTTTCTAACAAAATCTTTTTTAAAAGTGACTTTTTCGCAAAATTACTGCCAAGCTTTTTAAAAACTTTTTCTTCAGCGGCATGTCGCAGTACAAGTTCATGTTCGTGGTTATCTTTTGGCTGGATATTCTGCACGACATAAGGCTTTACGAGGCGAATAAGTAATGCAGGTTCCTGTTTTGGAGTTATTGTTTCAAGTTTCAACTCATTCACAAAACGGCTGCCGAATTTGGCAACGTGGTTTTTAAAAGCTGAGTGAATTTCGGGAAATCCTGCGATTTTCTGCATGATTTCATCCTCACCAGCATTTTTAAAAAGCTC
>DASPKH010000239.1:0-5477 GCA_035628175.1 Patescibacteria group bacterium | reverse complement strand
ACCATGTATCTACAATTCCCTGCCTGTTCACATCAGGTGAAAATGTTACTTTTGCCCCTGGAAAGGCTTTTAACACAAGCTGGTAAATTTCTTCGGCAGTCGGTGCAAATGCTCCGATATTATATGAGCGCTGCTGTAGATTTTCCAGGGGAGCCGCAGCAAGTTTTAAAAGCGCGTCAATTGCATCAGGCATTGCCATGAATGGAATTTGCGCGGTCTCACGAACAAAGCAATTGTATTCTTTGCCCTGAGCCGCCGCATGAATCATTTCAGGTGCATAGTCACTTGTACCACCTGTAGGAACAGTAAAAGCAGAAATTAACCCTGGAAAACGTAAAGCACGAAAATCTACATAACCAGACTCCTTTTCCGGTGCCAGACGCATGTAATTATCCGAAAAATACCGCCCAAGCTGCTCGCAGTAAAGCTTATTCACACCATACATTGTTTGCGGAAGCAAATACTCAGTTTCTTTTACCTTGCCTGAATAATCCTTTTCTTTTAAAGACTTAATCCCATAAACAGCAATTGTACTCGGAAATAAAAATTTCACAGCGGTTTTTAAACGTTTGCCAATGCTCTGGGCAATTTGCAATAGGCGTAATGTACCATTTACGTTTACTTTATGTGCCAATTCCGGATTTTTCTCAGCTGTTGTAGAAAGCAATGCTGCAAGGTGATAGATTTCTGTTAAGTCTTTATCAGCAATTGTTTTTAAAAGATATTCATCGGTAATATCCCCTGTCAGCACCTCATGGCAGTGCCTGGAAATATGATCGTCAAGCGGCCGCAGATCCACAGCAATAATATGTGCATTTGTTTTTGAGAGTTCTTCGATCAGGCTGTGGCCGATTTCGCCACCGGCACCCGTAATAAGGACAGTTCGCTGCATGGTAATAAGGTCAATGGAATTTTTTAAAAGATACTATTATCAGATTCCAAAAATAAGACTTTTTTTCGTGCAGGCAGCTATCCACAGGTGCTCTTTTTAAAAATCGCTTATGATGATTTTATAAATGAAAAAATGTAACCTTTTTAAAACCTCGTGTGTCTATGGCATAAAGCTGTTACAAAATATTTTTGAGTTTTCACATCAGGAGAATTAACATGACTGCAGCCCTCAACCATCGCTCTACAGCACCATACGGAGCACGCCAGCTCAATGAGTATATTGGCAGATCCACGTACCGCGCTTTTTTTATTACCATCGCCATGCTTACAGCTCTTGGACTACTTTCTTCATTCCTGAATGTTTTTGAAAGATCACTGTCAATTCCCGCCTTTATTCCGAATCTACCGAATACAACCGTTATTCATATCAAGCCGCCCACCGTTACTACACCCAAACTACAGGGTTTGAGCGGTTCAGAATCAACAGCGCCAGCTGCTCCCGGCACCAATATCCCCGAAATTGCTAATTTTAAACCTGTGCCAAATTCGCTTCCCACAGATCCGATAAAATTTGATACTCCTGCTGCCCTTACTGGCACTATTGATCCAGGTTTAGGGCTTGGTGGTACTAGTCCCGGAGGTACCAGCAGCGGTCAACCATCACAAAATGGCGAAGGAACAGGTTTGGAGTCAGGCAGCAGCTTCATCCCCGATAAATGGGAATTCAATCCTGTTGAAAAAGAACCCCAGGTCAATAAGGCTCAGCTCACAAAAAATATCGTTTATCCTGAATTGGCGCGGAGGTCAGGAGTCGAAGGGAAAGTTATTCTGCGCATTCTGGTAGGTGGCAATGGCAAAGTGCTCGATATGGATGTTGTTTCCTCGCGCAACGAAACTCTTACAAGAGCCGCCATTGATGCTGTTTTAAAAACGACTTTTACTCCTGCCGAACAAAACGGTCAGTTTGTCAATTGCTGGGTTACGCTTCCCGTTGATTTTCAAATCCGCTGAAATTTTGTACATTATGAACGGTTTTAAAATTCCGCTTTTAAAAACCCATCTGAAAATTATAAAGGCACAAACCTGACAACGCCCTCCTGTTTGTGCCTTTGTTCTTTTTAAAAGCTTTAAAAATTGTCTTTAAAAAACAACCGGGATGTCGATTTCTTTTAAAAGCCACTTTTTAAAATCGTGCAAATATGGCCCATGGTGAGGATGCAAATTCCGAGACAGCTCACGCACGTTAAAAAACTTCATTTCCAGAGATTCTTCATCACAACGCAATTCACCGGAAAATTCACGTACAATAAATGCCATCAGCACCGAAGCGATCTCGTTTCCATCCGGATATTTACCTTCAAACGTTGTACCCGAATAAATTCCTAAAAGGACCGGATTTTCAATCGTTAAATTTGTTTCTTCAAAAACTTCCCTTTTTAAAGACTCAATCACCGTTTCGCCAATATCCATCAGACCACCGGGGCAACCCCACTTTCTATTGGAGCTGCGTAGTTGCAAAAGGATCTCATCGCGTTCATTAAGCAAAATACACGCGGTACCCGGGATCAGGATTTTGCCGGTACCGACTTTTTTGCGGATTTCTTTAGAATATTCAGCCATAAGTTCATGCTATTTTTTATAATACAGTAGCATTATCAACAGGCCGGATGGCAACACAGCACGGGGATGGCTCCAGTTCTTTAAAAATCTGCTCCACTTTTTCCAGCGGCTCCTTTGTATAAACTCTAGCTTCAGCATCATTTATAAATAAATGGCCCTTAAAATTCAACATCTTCTGCACAAACCAGCCATTCTGGCTACAGATGTCCTCAGTTTGACACTCTACTCTATATATGTTAATCGGTTCACTCATCTTTTTAAAAACTTTTAAAACTTAGACAGTAGACTTGTACATCAGCAGCAAATTTAAAGGAAATTTTGAAAATAGGGCTGCATCACAGCTTCAAGCGTCAACACCAGCTCCTCGTCCATATATTGGTACTCATCCGGTATCTCCAATACTTCGATTTTATTTTTAAAAACTTTCGGCGGGAATTTCTGCTGAATAATTCTCCGGTGTTTGTCTTCCATCACAAAAATCACGTCCGCCCAATTCAGCATAGTTTCCGTTAGCTTTACGCGAGCTCCGGGATCTGTTCCCGCCGATTTTACACTGTGAATTTGCGAGTTTTTAAAAATAGTTTCTGCCGTCCTGCTCCGCCATTTATTTTTGCTACACACGAAAAGTACATTCATTTTAAAATTTTCTACACCGCCGATTCACGATAAAAATCCAACATACCCGCAAAACCAAACGTCTTCAGCGTCTCGCGCACAACATTGCTCTTGCGTCCGTGTTCGCGCATATATTCCAGCATTCCCTGCTGCTGCCAGAGAAATTCCTGGGGCATGTTCGGGAATTTCCGTTTTAAAATTCCGTACGTATGCAGCGCCGGAGTGCTCCAAAACCACGCAAAAAGCGCTATCCGCGTTTCCTCTTCCGCCAGCGCAAGCGCCATTGGGATAATTGCATTCAGCATAATTTCACGCCGCAAATGTACGCCCTCGCCCGCGATCTTCTGCTTCGTCATTTCGTTTAGACTAGCCGGAACATCCGTTTCAGCGCCATTTGCTACGCCTTTTAAAAAGCGCATAATCGCAGAATTCGGCAGCGCTTCAAGAATTCCTTCAAAATTTTCAAGGGAATAATTCGGGCGACGTTTTCGTGTTGCATAGTGATTGAGGAATTTTTTCACCGTTTCCACCGTCGCTTCGCGCACCTCGTCCTCACGCAGTAAAACCTGCGCCTCTGCCGTCTTCCGCAGTAAACGCAACAGCGCATAGTGCTGTAAATCCTCCAGCGAACAGGCATCCGCCGGCAACGTTGTTTTTTCTTTTAAAAACTTTTCGACATCCGCTTCCAAAAGAATCAGTGTTTCCTCACCATATTTTTCAATTGAATTATCATCCAGCACAATGTGTAGTAGCAGGTTTTTAAAACGCGGATCTGCGCTGTGATTATGCTCGCGCCAGTCCGAGGATTTCCGGTGAAATTCGCCATTCCCAATCACGATTTCGCCATTGAGCAGCACGGCCATATCGAGAAAATCCGGGCCTTCATGCACATTCAGTCGCCCCGCGCCCAAAATCTGCAACCGCTTCCCGTCCGACGTTGTAAAAACGCGCGCCGGGTCACTCATCACTTTTTGTGCCGCCTTTTGCAATTCGATTTCGCTAGTATTTTCCATCCTATTTTTTTAAAACCCAGTGGGCTCCTTCGAGTGTATAAATCATATCAAAATTTTCATCTTCTTTTTGCGAAACCTCGCGCCGCACAGCACCATTCTTCGAGAAAATCCACTGTTCATCCCATTTCCCGTTGTCCTGGTAATCCACTTTTACGCGGTTCCAGTAGTCGTAGCCTTTGTGCGTGTCGCTTTTCAGGTACATTTTCAAACCATTTTTCCGCACCGTCCTTTTTAAACCGCCATTTTTATCGTCCGGCTTCCCTAGCGACGTCGGCTCCATCTGCGTTTTAAAAATAACGTCGTCAGCCGTAGTTTTTGGCAGAATATCTGCGCCGTACTGGACTGTCGCGCCGGACGGTGTTGCCTGCGTCTGCTGCGGGATTTGCCGTGTCTGTGTTTCTCTCGGCAGGGCTTGCTCTGGTGTATCGCCTGAATTGCATTGCGAAATCCCGAAAATTCCTGCTACAACAACGCCAACAATCCCCAACGTTCTCAGCCGTGCAAATGTTTTATATTTCATGGTTTTACAACAATGTATTTTTAAAAATTCACAGACATTGGAAGTTTTCCCTTTCTATTAATGTATCAAATGCTTTAAAAACCATCTCTCTTTCTGTCGCGATTTTCAAAACATTTTCACCCGCAAAACTTTTAAAAAAGCGCACTCCCTTTTTGGCATCAATCCCGTTTTCAAGCAGCCTTTTTAAAAATTCCAAGGCCAGATCAGCAATTTCCTCCGGCTCAGCAACATCATGCAATACGCCGTTTTTAAAAGGAATTTCACCGTGATATTTTACAAAAAATTCTTCTGAACGCACTTTCTTTTCAAAGTAACGGCGCTTGTAATCAAGCTCAAAGATCATTTTTAAGAAGTCACTTTCACCAATTCCCAGCCGCCGCGTTTTTGCGAAATTCTCTGCTTGCAAAAGCATCTCCGCGCGCTCCAGATCAGCGTCAGAGATATGATCTTTTAGAATATGAGCGGCTGTTTCAAAAGCAAAATTTTGCGAAAATTTCTGCAAAGCACGTTTTTTAAAACCTGCGCGAACTGAATCATTCACCAGCATTTCAATCTTTTTAAAAATGTCGTCCAGCTCATCAGTAAGCAGGCACAAACCTTCGTTTTTTAAGAACTCGACGCGCGCCGCCTGGTCGTCGTACAGACGTGCCTGCGGATAGAAAATCGTCGGTATGCCGCAATATAGCAGTTCATACACGGAATTATAGCCGCCCGCTGAGATTGCAAAATCGAAGGCGCGGAAGAATTCCATCGCATTATATCGTGTAAACCACGTCCGGTTTTCACCGCGAAATTCCTGCCCGCGATACAGCGGCCCG
>DASPKH010000238.1:0-2861 GCA_035628175.1 Patescibacteria group bacterium | reverse complement strand
GCAAATGCTGACGGTGTGCTCGGGCAGGCTAATTTTACCAGTAATTCTGGAGCAACAACACAAAGCGGAATGAGTAGTCCACGGGATGTAGCAATCAGTCCAGCCGGACGTCTTTTTGTCGCAATGTCAAGCAATAACCGTGTGCTGATCTACAATAATGCAGCATCCAAAAGCAATGGAGCAAATGCTGACAATGTGCTCGGGCAAAGCAACTTTACTTCAGGCTCAAGTGCCACTACGCAGAGCGGAATGAACTCTCCCTACGGAGTAGCCATTACACCTGATGGTAAACTTTTTGTCGCTGAAGCAAGTCACCACCGCGTGACAATGTTTGAAGGCACAAATGACAGCCCTCTTCCTGTAGAGCTGGTGGACTTTTCTTTAAAAACATCGGTAAAAACAGTAAATGTAAGCTGGACAACAGCAAGCGAAGTGGACAATGCGGGTTTTGAAATATTCCGCTCGGCCGGTGGCGACAATTCTTTTAAAAAGATCGCTTCCTACATTACTGATAATGATCTTCGCGGCCTTGGCTCCAGCGCCGTTGGTAAAAAGTATAGTTTTAACGATGAAAATGTAACAGCGGGAGAGTACTGGTATAAGCTGGTGGATGTAGCCTATGACGGTACGCGCAAAGAGCACAGAGCAAAGAGTATTCTTGTGGAAGATCGCATAAGCCGTGAATTTACCATAGAGTTATGGCCAAACCCAGCTAATGAGTTTTTAAAACTAACAGCAGATCTCACAGAAGCGGGTAGTATTACAATCGAGATTTATTCCTTAAAAGGAGAAAAGCTGATTACAGAATCAGTGGAAGTGGTTGGGCGCGGACAGGAGGTGAGCCTTCCGATAAGCGGGTTGTCCCAAGGTCATTATTCGATAAGGGTCTCTTCAAAGAATGGAATTCAGACATCCGCATTCCAGATCGCCCGCTAATACGGAAATAATTGAATTTTAACAAAGCAGCTACAACATGGCTGCTTTATTTTTTTGACAAAGGCAGTAGCCTTTTAAAAAGTATGTTTCGGAAATACTTCGTAAAAAGAAAATAGTGCAGTGCATCTTTTAAAAGTACCATTTTTAAAACGAATATAGTAACCTGCCGCGACGGTCTGGAGTTGATTCCCACTTTCGCGGAATGACAGACGAAGTTGAGATTTTTTAAAAGAGAACTTAACAGCCCTGCCTTTTCTAAGGGGGACATGGCGTAGCTGAGGGGATTAATTGTCAGAAGATTGCATGGATGGTCGAGGAGAGTTTTAAAAAAAGTAACGTGTGTCATTGCGACCCGTCGCCTTCGCGGCGTGGCAGGTTCTGATTTCTGCCGTCATAAGGCTTTAAAACGCAGATTGCCAATTCGAAAGACCGCCTGCGCGGGCATGACAATTTTTACATTAAAGTTTTAAAAAAAGCCCGTTATTCTTTATAAGAATAGCGGGCTTTTCTACTTTTAAAACAGTTTTTTTTAAGATTTTATAAGTTCTTCAGAGCGGTCGTAATGAAGGTAACATGATGGTTCGTACAGGCCTTGCGCCAGAGAACATCCCGGTCTTCATGCACTTTGCCCTGGGCAATATTGTAGATAAAATTATCGCCCCAGCTAAAGTCCTTACCGCAAAAAGCCCCGCTTTCGACGAGCTCCTTGCATATTTTTTTAAATTCGGCAGCAGAGAGCGTGTGTATATCTTCGTTATTAAGCACAAGCCACGAACCCTCGATAGTATAGCGCAGGCGCGGGTTTTCCTTTGTGTCGCGCGGGTCGCGGTCGGGGTGTATCGGGTGAAACGTATCATAGTCGCCAAATGCAGGGAGGCGCTTTATCGGTGTTTTTAAAATATCCTTCCAGATATTCCATTCCACGCGCGGCATCTGGTTGAGTATCTCCCGCACCTGTTTGATATACGTCGGATAAGATACCCCAGCGATAGTGATAGTGCGCCATTGCTGAAGGTGCGGTAGGGCATTGAGACGGTAGATAGCGCTGGCAAAAATAGCGTATTGAAGCGAAGCGTGGACTGTTTTATAATCCAGCACAATATCTACCTCTTCCCGCTTGCAGCCGACCGTTTTTAAAATTTCCTGGAGGAGATTTTGAACACTTACTACACCGAAATCCTGATCAACAATGCGGATACAAACACCCCGTTTAAATTTTTTATGCACATCGGCCACCTGGTTTTTAAATTCTTCCGAGCAGCTGAACGTAATGACCGGTACGGCCTGAATACCCTGTTTTTCCAGTTCGTCAAATATAAATTCAACGGGATTAATCTCCTCGTTTTTTGTCGTATGCATACAGAGCAGATCAATAAAGACAGGGTGTTTAAAAGGCCATTTGCCGCCAGTCAAGGACGTGAGCAGGGCGAGGTATTCTTCCAGCTGCTCTTTGGTCAATGCTCCCGGCATATCATCAGGAGCGGCAAATACCAGCATCGGCGTGAACTGCGCTGCTGTTTGCTCGGTGAGTTCGCTGAGGGCGGCCATTTCTCCTTCCTCGGCCTTCATAATCGGAACATAATGCTGATAGGTAAACATAGGGACGTTCGCTCTTGTATAGCTTAGAAAAATGACAGCGGGAAATTTCAACACGGATAGAGAAAAACAAGTTGCGATATTTTTTAGTATTGTGCAAGGCATTTCTTTTTAAAAGATTCTTTTAAGGCATTTTTAAATAGAAAGCTTAAAAGAAATCAGTCAAAAGAAAACCCCGCTGGCTCGTGCAGACGCCTTTTAAAAGCTCGTTGAAGATGAGACAAGCAAAAAGGCGAAGAGACGGACGAGCTTGAACGCGGGATAGACGAGATGGTGTATAGACTGTATGATTTGACGGAGGAGGAAATAGCTGTGGTGGAGAACCAGAC
>DASPKH010000237.1:0-4030 GCA_035628175.1 Patescibacteria group bacterium | reverse complement strand
GGTAGATTCCACCAGCCTGAATATTATCAGAGCCGATTTTAATAGGCAGTATCTTACAATTATGCCCGATCGATGCAATACCTTTCCCATTATTCGTTACTGCAGCGGCATTTCCTGCTACTACCGTACCATGGGCGCGGGTATCGCTGTTTGAAGTTACATTATAGACTTTCGGGTCATTATCTTCTTTAAAAACACCCTGGTTTACTTCAGATGCACTGACATTCCCGATAAAATCCCATCCACGCACATCATCGATCTTACCGTTTTTATCATCATCTATTCCATTGCTAGGGATCTCCTTTGGATTTGTCCAGATATTATCTGCTAGGTCTTCGTGCTGCCAGTCAGTACCGGAGTCCGTAATGGCGATCAAAACATCAGACTTACCCTTAGTAATATCCCACGCGAGAGCCGCCTGGACTTTTGAAAGCTCATATTGTTGAGCCGTTCGTGGATCATTAGGAGTGTAGGAGAGGCTTCTTTTAAAAACAGGGCTGGCATATTCTACTTCAGGATTATTCATGAGCTCACGGCACAGATCGTAGGGATCCGTAGGCGAGGCATAGTAGACAGTGTACATACGGCTCAGACCGGCTTTATCAGAAGAAAGAAGCGAACCGTTATTGTACTCCTGAAAGGATGCACCAACTTTCTTTACGCTATATGGCGCAAGAGCTTGGGTAAGCACACTCGACTGAAAACCCTGGGCATCTTTATTCACCACAAAACGCTGCTTGGTTTTGATATGGATCACTCCTTGCATGTACTTATCTGGCGAAAGGCGGGGCATAGTAATAACACGTGCTGCTGTTGTAAAGCCATCAGCGCGGGCCTCTCCCTGTTTTACAATATAATAGCCGCCATCAGGGCTGCCAAGGTGATACAGTGGCTTTTGCAGCTGCTGTTTTGGCAAAACGCCTGCTGTGGCAAATTGAAGTGCCGTCAGGCTAAAAAGCCCGGTGCCTATAGCCAGTTTTTTTAAAGAAGAAAAACGGTTCATGCAACTACTCTCACAAATGGTGGGATCAGTGAATATTTAGACAACTGAACTGAAAATGCTTGTACAGGGATGCAGGTAGCACTGCAATACTACAGCGAAACTTCAGATTCTTATCAACGTTTAGACAGACAAATCATTTTTAAATGAAAAAGTTACAAATTTCCTGCATTTTTTAAAAATTGTAATTTTTCGTTTTTTAAAATTCCTGTTGGGTGATTACAGTATAGCCACTTTTATTTTTTGCACCTGCCAAGATGAGTGAATATCTTTTTCCAAGAGGAAAATTAATATTCTCGGTGCGAAGATAAATGTCTCGGGTTTCGGGATTCCAGAAAATAAGGCTCAGGCGGCGCTCCGTATTTATCCACTGGAATTCGCTTGCCTGCCCGTAACTTACATTTTCTGCAAGCCGTTCAGCCCACGGTACTGTGTCATTCGCAAATACAGAAAACGTACCTAGCTCTTTTGCCGCATGGATCACCCTACGCTCAAGAGTTCCAGCCTGCACTGGCCTGTTGGACTTTGAAAACACCATGATCTCTGGCACCTCAGCAGTACCTGCCACTACAAGGAGTAAACTGCTGTCAGCATGCGCTGTAATATTTTTAGTAACATTTCCCGCGCGTACTTCCGTTGTTCCTTCTGCGATTACTGTAGCCAGCGAACCCCGGTAAAAAATACGCCCTGAAGACAGTGATGTACCAATAGATACATGAAGCTGTTCAGCTCCCGGCACAGCATGGACAATCTGCACAAATGAGCCGTTGGGCATTAGTTCTACATTCTGTAGTTGCTCTGTACTTTTTAAAAGTACTGCCTGTACATTACCATAAGAAGTATTTTTGACAATAAGCAGATATTCCTGTCCGGCTTCAAGGGAAGAAGCTGCAGCAAAAAGGAGTTGTGCAGGTTGTGCAGATGTAAAGACAGTAAATGGCGTACTTCCGGCAGGCACACTTACGGCTTCTGAGGACCTGCCTTTTAAAAGCGATGCAGCAATTGTTCCACCGGATCGGTACCCGGAAGCGCTCGAATCATTTTGTGCGCCAAGAGACACGGTAATATTACGGTGCTGTGTGGTTGCATTCACTACACGGATCATCGCTGTGCCGACAGGGCCGGAGAAATTTTTTACCGGCGGCACAAGTATCGTATAATTTGCCTGCGCTGCGCCCGAATCAAGCACAATAATAGAATATTTTTTTAAAATATCAAGAGATGTAATAATCCGTCCTGAAGCAGCAGACTGGCCAGAGGCAAAGATGGAAAGCGAATCAGCTCCTGTGGCGTCGCAGGTTATGATGGATTCGTACCGTCCTACAAATCCCGAAGTAATTCCTGATGCAATCGTTTTCTTTGTCTGATTGGAAATATCAACCGGCGATTGTGAAAAATTGATGGTGCGGATCTCAACAGTATTTTCGGTAACCCGTGTTGCAGCTTTTATGGACTGTGTGGAGTTATCAAGTTCGTCAAGCAGGAGAATTTCCGGCTGCCCGGCCTTTTTAAAAGCAATAATCGTATAAGAGCGGCGCGACTCAACAGTGAATTTAAAAGTACCGATGATCGTTTCGTTTTCGCTCATAAAACCTACCTCGCGCGAAAGCACTGAGATCACCGTTTCGCCCGGTGGAAGTTCCGCCAGTAGGCCTGCTGAGCCAAACTGCATCTGCGCGCCAAACATTTCGCCATTGGGACAGCCGATGCGGATAGAGTATGTCCGCGTGGTATCGTACACAGCATTAAAAAAACGCACAAAAGCGTTATGCGTATTTGTAGGCTGTACATAAGGCGTGCTGAGCGCCACAATCCGTCCGACAGCGCTATCGCCTGACGGGAGCGCAACGATCGTCTGTACAGTATTTTTTCCAAAAATGATCTTATTCCCTGTTTGAAAATTTACTGTTCCACTTTGCGAAACTGTCACCGAGCCGGAATCGGATCCAGATCTCTGTAAAGCAGAGGTCTGTCCATAGGCCACAGGGAGTCCCGCAATACCCTCTAGCGCGAATGTTCGCGGCAGGCCGTCAGAGGCTAAATTCACAAACCGGACGTTGATGCTGTCGTTGCCTCCGCGAGGATTCACGAGATCGGGATTTTCGTCAGCGCAGCCCGCCATCAATAAGAGCATGAATGCAAAAAGTATAATGACAGGAGCCAGAAAGGAGTTTTTAAAACAGGATGATGGGATGAGGTTCATATCTTTTAAAAAGTGTGATTGCTTTTTTCTTTTTTAAAACTGTTTTGTGCAGAAAATCTTTTAAAATTCTTTAAGAATTGGATAAATACTGCAGACGTTTGGCGTGCGAACATAGCATATCCACACGTTTTTTTAAAACGGGCTGGTTGGACGACAAGGGTGCCTGCCCACTGTACCGGCATGATATATGACCGAACCCAAAATTCTATGATAGGTAATCAGTGGCTAGATCAGGAAATTCTTTTAAAAGACAAATTTAGCGTATTTTTGTAATTCGCTTTTTTAAAATACCCGAAAAACGTAGAAATGGAAGATAAATTACAATCAATCCTCGACCGGTTCAGAATGGTAGAGGACATGCTCAATAATCCCGACGTCATCAGCGATCAAAAGCGTTTCCGTGAACTCTCACGCGAGTATAAGCAGCTCACGCCCATCTCAGCTGCGGCTGAAAAATATTTAAAAATCGTGTCGGATATCGCCGGAAACCGCGAGATGATCGAAACCCCGGGTATCGACCCTGAGCTGCGCGATATGGCATATGAAGACATCGAGCAGCTGAATGAGCAAAAGGAAAAGCTGGAAGATGAACTGCGCCTGCTGCTAATTCCGAAAGACCCGAACGACCTTAAAAACTGTATCGTTGAGATCCGCGCGGGAACAGGCGGCGACGAAGCGGGAATTTTTGCGGGCGACCTTTTCCGCATGTACCAGCGCTATGCCGAGCGCAAGGGCTGGCAGCTGAGCGTGATGGACATCAACGAAAGCGAAAAAGGCGGTTTTAAAGAGATTTCCTTTGAGCTCATCGGCGAGGATGTTTTTGGTAC
>DASPKH010000236.1:0-6729 GCA_035628175.1 Patescibacteria group bacterium | reverse complement strand
GTGAAGCAAAAGGCCAGGCAGAATTAAAAGACGGGCGCTACGATGTGGTGTTCTATTCTACCGGCAGTAACCCCGCGCTCCAGGATATTTTCCTTGAAGCGGCGCTTAATGGCATGATGTCCGCGCTCGGTTTGAATGACTTTCCGTTTTTAAAAGGCAGCAGTGATATAATTAAGTAAGTTTTTAAAATACCTTTAAAGCTCATTCCTTTTAAAAGAGAATGAGCTTTTCTTTTAAGAACAAAAAAGGAAGCTCTTTTAAAAACTTCCTTTGTAAAACCTATCTCAGATCAACAACCTTCGTCCCCTGTGGTGGCTGGAAGGTGAAATCCGCATCAGTCAGCTTTGCATTGGGCGTAATTCTTTTGATAGTAATATTCTGCTGGCCGCCTTCCGTATTCATCATGATTCCCGTAATTTCATACGTTTTTGGTTTCAATTGCAGCACAAGGGAACTTACACCGTTAATCGGCTTCTGTCCGGCCTTTGGTTCGAGTTTTAGAGAGAGCAAATTTTTATTGTTTGGGTCTTTTATCAACGTAGGCTGATACGACTGGAGGAACGTAAAAAATACTTTTTCAACAGGAATCCCCTCAGAATCCTGATAATCATTCAGCACTACCGTTGCCTTCTTTTTTTGGTAATTCCACACCGTTTTCCCATCGCTGGCGATCGTCATTCCGGCAAAATCCATCACATACTTATTACCGCGCTTTGCTTTTAGAACACCCTTCGCTCCAGAGTACATGGCCGACGTAAATTCAACAGAAACAGTTTGCATATTGCCATATTTCTTTACCACAGCATCGTACACCTGCTTGTCCGTTTGCGCTTTTAAAGGAAGGACAGAGAGTATAACAGTAAGAGCAAGAGTTTTAAAAACGAGAATTTTAAAAAAAAATCCTGGAGAATTTGCCGGTTTCATAATAGTCACTATAGCTTTAAAAGGAAGAGGCAGCCTTCTAACATATTCTAAGGCTGCCTCAGAAAATTTCATTATTGTTTAGAATCGCCAACGCGGCCGGCAAGATCGCCACGGAGTCCTGAGAATTTTACAAGTTCGGCATCAATTGTCCCAATTGGAATTTTTGTGCTCACTTTTACAGGGATTTTCCGCTCATCATCGGAAAGCCAGATCACCACGCGGCCATCTGCTTTAAAAAGCCCGCCTTCCTGGATCATTGGCTCGACCACCACGCATTTGAACTTACCGCCTTCTACTTCGATCTGCTCGCGGCCTAAAACCTTTACGCCGAGATCATACGTTTTTTTTCCGTAGAAATTCTGAAGCTGAATAATATCGCCTTTTTTCTTTGTTTTTAAATCCACGGTGCGAACATAGTAGAACGCTGAAACGATGTCATGCACGTAGTCAGGAATTTTAAATTCGCCGTCTGTTGTGCGCGCCAGGTTTGCCTTTTGGTCAAATTCCGCTTTAAAATCCCGCTTATAATTGCCTTCGCGGATGTGCTGCTCAAATTCCACAGGATAGATGCCTGCTACATCCACGATCGTGCGATACTGGTCGCGAACGCGGTAGAGCCAGTCAAGTGATTCAAGTGATTTCACATCAAAGCGGATGTCGTAATGATCCTGGCCGTTGCGCTTAACAGGTTTAGAGCCCACCTCAAACACAGCCGTTCCCGCTTTCACAAATTTATAACCGACCTTGTATTCAAGGCGTTCGCCATAGCCGAATGCCTGGTTTTCAACGTATCGCTGCTGCGCAAAACCACTTACAAATGAGAGCTGAAATACAGTCAGAAGAAGAGCGAATTTTCTGTGAAATGTTTTCATATCGTTTAAGAGTATATATTCAATGATTATTTCTGCGTTTAGGCTTTAGAGGCATAAGTAATCAATTTGGTTTAATATACCATTAGACTATAGTTTTTAAAACTATTATCATACCTGGTTAAGAAAGCTCTTCCATGCGAATATAGTAATTCCCCGCAAAAGACAGAAAATTGTTTTTAAAAGAAAAAAGGCGAATAACTCTAACGCTATTCACCCTTTTAGCAATTTCTTTTAGAAACTATCCGCGCAGGACATTCATAAAATACTGCATGTACGCCATCATTCCATATTGTGTATCAAGCACCATTCCAGTACCGATGATCAGCAGGATAATAATTGCTGAACCAATCAGATACACACGTTGTGGCGGGACATCAAAAACAACTGCTGTTGATTTTAAAATGCGGTATAAAACCCAGATTACCAGTACTGCGAGTACAATGAAAAGCCAGAAAACAGAATTCGTTACACTTAGTAATTTAAAAAGAGCTATACCCAGTGGCAAAAGAAAAAGGAATGGGAGCGATGACCAAACAGCGATCGTGATAGCATCACTCATAAAAATCCGTCCGCGTACAAATGCTGCTCCTATCCGGATTATTAAAGCAATAATAAAAAGTCCGATCATTGCCAACATGGAAAACGTAAGGAGCGATAATCCCGGATGCCAGATTATTGAATTTAGCAGTTCGCGCAGGCCACGTGCAGGTATAAGGTTCATTAGGATATAATCCATTTCATAGTTCATGCGCAGGAAGTAGAACGTCGACGCCAGTACAAGCCCGATGACCGTAGCCGTTATAGCACCAAGCAGATATGTCTGGAATTGGGAAAGTATACGCTGATCGCGAATATCTGCATAGAAATTATACGGCCTGAAAAGTGCGCGGGACATATATTCACGGAAGCGGCGTGAGCGGTTGATTACGAGCAGGATAATTCCAAGAATGATTCCTGTTGCTATAAAGACAAGCGGAGTTTCGCTCGTGTATGTACCAGCGTGCAGCAACGGCTCTTTTTCATCGTTAAAAAGCGCCTGAAGCATACTAAATGAAAGACGCGGCTGGCGGTTACGACCTGTAAGACCGGATGTGGCTACATATTGATTATTAGCATTCGTAGCAAGCATCGGCCTATTCAGAAGATAATCATTAAACGACCAGACAATACTACCGGCTATTTTGCTATTATGCGCCGCACGAAAATTCTCCGCAATGTATTGCGCCTGAGCTTCTACCGAAAGTGGATCTGCATATCCATTCAGGTTGTTTGGCTGTACGAATGTTCCGAAGTTTGCAATAATTGGTTTATCTTTTGCTATTTGGCGAACCCGGTTGAGTTCATCAATAACCTTTACATTATTCCGCAGGAGTTTGTCGAAACGGATACTGAGCAGGTCAATGCCATTTATATTTATTGTATTGGCTCCTGCACGGACGGTCTTGCCAATAAGCTTTGTAGAATTTGCCCGGAGGGTTTTGGTAATTTCAGCAAAATAGCGGTCTGAGTATGGACTTCCTTCCTGTAATCCATCGGAAATATTCCAGCCAATAATAGATGGGTGGCTATTGTATGCTGTGATCATGTTTTTAGCAATATTCCCCATGCGTACGATCATATCTTTGGAACCGATAATAGATGCCGGAAGGTCATAGACAGGAATATCAATCAGTACAAAGATGCCGTTTTTATCGCACAGATGCACGAAGTAAGGGTGTGGCGCAGCATAGCGAACCCGTACAATGTTTGCACCAAGTGTTTTTAAAAGCTGAACATCCTGTTCGATCTTATTTGCCGAGAGTGTTCCACGAGCACCTTCGAGTTCCTCTACATATTCAACGCCTTTTATTTCAAAAAACTGGCCGTTGAGAAGTATACCAGTCTGCCCGTTGAATGTTCCGGTACGCACATCGCGGATGCCAACTGTCGCAGCATAATTGTCAATCAGCTGGCCACCTTTTGAAATTTTTATCGCAAGCTCATACAGCTGCGGATTTTCCGGTGACCACAATGCGGGATTAGCTACATTTAGCGAGAAGTTAACAGGAACCGTGCGCTCACGTTCAATTCGTACCAGCTGCGGATTTGCTGTAGCAACAGTTTCGCCAGTTCCTTTACGTAGTAGTGTAGCCTCGATCGTAACAGATGCCTTTTGCTGCTGCGCGCCACCTGCAAGTGAATCAGGAATTTCGGCAAGCATTTTCTCAAATTCACCAGATGAAATCCGCACAATAGCATTTACCTGTGCGTTGGAAAATGTCTCATTCACTGCTGTTTTTACATCTACATCATTTACCCAGATGTGCGGCGTTCCTACGAGAAGTAATTCCCTAACTACACCATTATATGTTTCATTTGCAAATAAATGCCTGTCTTTTATTTTAGCCATTCCTTCATTTGCGCCTACTACTATAAACTTCAGTGTATTTGTGCCACCAGCAATCATCCCGTCCGGTATCCTCACACGAAATGGCGTAAGACCACCAAAAAAACGGCTGATAAAGCGGTCATTCACATAGATTTCAACTGCATCATTAATGCCCAGACATTCAAAGTGCCATGTGTAATTTTTTGCAACTGCAGCATCAATGCGGATTGTACGACGATATGTTACACGTTCGGTTTCAAATTCAGAATATGGTAGATAAACCGCTCCCCACGTTTCACCATCAATCGAACGCTCCCAATTCCCTGCAAGGCTGATCACATTTCGCGTACTAGAGGGGACAAGTACCTGGAGCTGTTCGGTAGATAATTTACGGTAGCCTTGCTGCGCTACAGCCGTGGACAGTACTGAAGTAAGAAGTATGGCAAAAAACAGTATTTTTCGCAACATAGATAAAACTCTTGCGTGTTTTTTTCAGGTAGAATTTTCTTTTTAAAAAGATTTTGCTTTGTAAAACCATTCATTATTATAAAAGGTTTTAAAAAACAAAATTACAGTATTAGCCAACACTTTACAATGCTTTTAAAAAAAAGCGCTGCATTATCTTACCAATTATTAAAAGGAAAGTATAAAGCAGCGCTTTATGATTGTTAGTTTCTGTTTTTAAAAGCTTATGAACGTACTTCAATATCTCATAATGAGACCATTGAAGACCATTAAGAAAAGCTTTTAAAAGATTTACGCCATTGCAGCCTGAGGCTTCATGGCGTTGCGAACTTCCTCGCTTACGCTGTCAGCATGCTGTTTGAAGTTCTCTTCAAAAAGTCCAACGAGGTGTTTTGCTTTTGCATCATACGCATCCTTGTCCGCCCATGTGTTGCGCGGGTTCAGAACTTCCGTTGGTACACCCGGAACTTCCGTTGGGATCTGAAGGCCAAAGTTTGGCTCAGTCTCAAAGTTCACGTCGTTCAACTCGCCATTAAGTGCAGCACGTAGAAGTGCACGTGTGTGTGCGATGCTCATACGCTTTCCAACGCCATACTCGCCGCCGCTCCACCCGGTGTTTACAAGCCAAACCTGAGCGCCACTTTCGTTAATGTGATCGCGGAGAAGGTTTGCATAGACAGCTGGTTTGTGGACCATAAATACCCCACCAAAGCATGTTGAGAATGTTGCTGAAGGCTCTTTCAACCCTGCTTCGGTTCCCGCAACTTTCGCTGTGTAGCCGCTGAGGAAGTGATACATTGCCTGCTCAGGCGTTAAGCGCGAGATCGGAGGCATTACACCGAATGCATCAGCGGTTAGGAAAATGATGTTTTTTGGTTTCGGGCCACGGTTATCTGCGTCAATATTGTCGAGGAGCTCACGTGAATATGAAACGCGCGTATTTTCTGTGATTGAATCATCAGTGAAATCTACTTCGCGCGTATCAGGGTCCATTACAACGTTTTCAAGGATCGAGCCGAACGTCTGCGTCATTTTATAGATGATTGGCTCGGACTCAGCGGAAAGATTGATTACTTTCGCGTAGCAGCCGCCTTCAAAATTGAAGACGCCATTTTCATCCCAACCATGCTCGTCATCACCGATGAGGCGGCGCTCAGGGTCAGTCGAAAGTGTAGTTTTTCCTGTTCCTGAAAGGCCAAAGAAAAGCGCTGTGTCGCCATCTTTGCCGATGTTTGCCGAGCAGTGCATTGGAAGCGCGCCTTTGAGCGGCAGGAAGTAATTCATTGCTGTGAAGATTGACTTCTTGATTTCACCCGAGTACGGAGTTCCACCGATCAATACAATTTTCTCATCAAAGCTGATTACAATGAATGTGCCGGAGCGTGTGCCATCAATTTCAGGGATCGCTTTAAAATTTGGCACGAAAACAACTGTAAAGTCCGGCGTGAAATCTTCCAAAGCTGATTCCGGAGCGTCAATGAACATATTCTTCGCAAACATGTTGTGCCACGCATTTTCGGTCAGAACGCGTACGTTCAGTTGATGATTCGCATCAGCACCCACAAGACAGTCGCGAAGATAAATCTCGCGGTTCTGTAGATATGAGAAAACCTTTGCTTTTAGTGCCTGGAATTTATCTTTTGGAAATGGCTTATTTGTTTTCATCCACCAGATTTTATCTTTGCTTGACTCTTCTTCCACGAAAAATTTATCGTTCGGGCTGCGGCCGGTTAGTGGCGTAGTCATAGCCACAAGCGCACCGCGGCTTGAAAGCTGCGCTTCATTAAAGTTCAGCGCGTGCTCATATAATTCTGCTGTGGAGAGGTTATAAAAAATCTCGCCAACATTTGTTATGCCCTGAGCTTCCAGAGAAGCTGCGATTTCTTCACTTGTTTTCATGCGAACCTAAAGGTAGTGAAATATGATACAACGTATAAAACTCTTTTAAAAAACTCTGGTGATACTTCAAAAAGCCCTTTTTCTAAAGCTTTTTAAAAGAAAGTTTTACAGGATTACAAATATCGTGCATTTTTGGGAAAAATTACGCACTATTTTTAAAAAGTGTGAAATTTTCCTGACACTTTTGTAAAATTTCCGTAA
>DASPKH010000235.1:0-3916 GCA_035628175.1 Patescibacteria group bacterium | reverse complement strand
TTTCCGGGTGCCGGGCAATTCCTTCTTTTAAAAGAGCGAGAATATTATCTGCCGAGCGTTCGCGTAAATCGCGGTCGAAGCGAATAATAATTTCATCAAACATCTCGGCGGCGATCTGGCCCACCTCGCGTATATCCTCATCACGCCTATCGCCTACCCCTGCCACAATACCAACTTTTACGGTTGCTTCTACGTTTTTTAAAAACTCTGCAACAGCGCGCATTCCTGCCGGATTATGTGCATAGTCCACCATAAGTTCGAAGTTTTTAAAAGGAAAGATATTCATACGTCCAGGCGTATTCTTTGGCGATGGGAGGAAGTTTTTAAGAGACATGCGGATTTTGCGCATATCGAATTTCCGTACGTGGGCAGCAAGCACTGCAGCAAGGATATTCTGGATCATAAATGTCGCGCGGCCGCCAAGGGTAAGCGGAATATCGGCAGCTCTCATGACGCGGTTTTTCCATTTGCCCTGCATGATTGTGATATAGCCATTTTCATATACTGCAGCGAGACCACCGTAGTAGATATGGTCTTGTATCCGTTCATTATTTTCGTCCATGCTGAAAAGTGCAATATTGCAGTCAAGATTGTCCCGCATGCGATAGACAAGGTCGTCGTCGGCATTTAAAACCGCATAGCCGTCCGGTAAAACAGTTTCGACGATAATTGACTTTACGCGTGCAAGATCTTCAATGGAATTAATGCCTTTTAAACCAAGATGATCCGGTGCGATATTCGTCACAACGCCTACATCACAGTTCTTAAAAGCAAGGCCGCCGCGCAGAATTCCACCGCGCGCACTTTCTAAAACGCAGAACTCCACCGTTGGATCACGGAAAACGAATTCAGCACTTAACGGACCTGTACAATCGCCACTTTGCACTAATCTATCCTGTATGTACACACCTTCCGTTGTCGTATAGCCTGTTTTAAAACCTGCCGTTTTTGCCATGTGTGCAATTAAGCGGGATGTTGTGGTTTTGCCATTCGTACCCGTCACAGCTACAATTGGTGGGCGATATGAGCTTCCCGCAGGGAAAAGCATGTCGATGATGGGTTTTGCAACGTTGCGGCCCAGTCCTTCAGTCGGAGCAAGGTGCATGCGCAGTCCTGGCCCTGCGTTCACCTCGATGACAGCGCCGCCATTGCGATTCATTGCTACGGAAATATCCTGGCTGATAATGTCAATGCCGCATATATCCAATCCAATAATACTTGCTGCACGCTCTGCCAGGAAAATATTATATGGATGCACAATATCGGTCACATCTTCTGCTGTTCCGCCGGTGGAAAGGTTTGCTGTTGCTTTCAAATGGAGAATCTCGCCTTCCGGCAGAATAGATTCCAGTGTGAGTTCTTTTTCTTTTAAAATGTGTAGCGTGTGCTCATCTACTATGATTTTCGTCAGAACTTTATCATGGCCGCGCCCACGACGCGGATCCTTGTTGACTTCTTCTATCAGTTGTGAAATTGTAGATTTTCCGTCACCTTTCACCATGGCCGGAGTACGTTTTGCAGCAGCGGCGAATTTGGAATTAATGACCAGCAGGCGGTAATCATGTCCCTTGATAAATTCTTCTACAATCACATAATGCGAATGCTCTTTTGCAGTTGCAAATGCCTCAAGTGCTGCATCCCAGTTTTTAATATCAATAGTAGCTCCGCGCCCATGATTGCCATTCAGGGGTTTTATCACGAGCGGGTATTCGTAACTCGCTACAGCTTCTTTTAATTCTTCAACCGTTGCAATCGTCGTTCCCTGCGGAACAGGAATACCGGAGAATTGCAGGAGATTTTTTGTATTTTCCTTATCACCTGCTATTTCTACGGCTATATTGCTTGTTTTGCTGGTAACGGCAGCTTCCATACGCTTCTGGCAGATGCCGTAGCCAAGCTGTACAAGAGAATGCCTGTTGAGACGAATGCACGGAATTCCACGCATTTCTGCTTCCTCCACAAGGGCTTCGGTACTTGGACCGAGTTTGCCGCCTTCATGCAGTTGCTTCATTGTAGCGAGGTCTTCCTGGAGCTTTGTATATTCGCGGTTTTCTGCAAGCGCCAGAGCAATCTCCATTGCAGCATTTGCCGCATAGCGGCCAGCCTGCTCATCCTCATAGGCAAAAACAACATGATACACGCCTTTTGGCCCGGCAGCCCGTGTGCGTCCGAAACCAACATCCATGCCGGCCATTGTCTGAATCTCCAGGGCAATATGCTCGATCACGTGCCCGAGCCATGTTCCCTCCGATACACGCTGAAAAAATCCCCCGCGAACGCCTTCCGAGCAGCGATGCTCATACATATCGGGAAACATTTTTTCAATGCGCTCTAAAAATCCAGGGATTTTATCCGTTGGCTTTTCTTCATAATCCTCAAGGTCGAGCGTCATGACAATAAGTTTATGACGCCATACAGACCAGTAATTTGGGCCGCGCATGGCCCTGATTTCAAGAATTTTCATACAATTGAAATTTTTTTAAAAGAGATGCGGTTGTATTTTAAAAGCTAATAAAAAAGCTGGATGAACTACGAAACAATATTAGTTGTAATTTTGTTTTCAGCTTTTCAATTATTAATTTATAGCATTACAAACACCACCTGAAAGTATATGGTTTTAATAGCTTTACTGTAAACTGAAGGGCAAATCTTGTTGTAGTTTTAAAAGAAGTCTATATGTAATAGTCCGCTTTTTCACTACCAAACAATTAGTACTATATAGATAAGTTCCTCGAAATTTCAGGAGGCCATTCTCCGGCAACGATCCATAATGAATACATGATAAAACCAAAAGGAATATTAATAGCTATTGGCGGGAATGAAGATAAAGGTGCCGAAGACAATGCCGGAGGCCCTGAGATCTCGCACCGTGGGCTGCAACGCGAGCTAGAAGTCCTCGCCCGTATACTCGAGGAAATTAAAGGCTGCGATACGTATATCGAAGTAATCACAACTGCTTCGTCCATACCGGAGGAAGTCGGACAGAACTACATCAATGCTTTTAAAAAGCTCGGTTGCGTCAATATCGGCATTATGCATATCCGCAATCGCAACGAAGCACGCAACCCCGACTTTTTAAAAAGAATCGCTCTTGCCGACGGTGTAATGTTCAGCGGCGGAGACCAAGTGCGACTTACAACTATCCTTGGCGGAACAGAATTTTTAAAAACCATTGAGCGGCGTTTTAAAAAAGAAGAATTTGTAATCGCAGGGACAAGCGCTGGAGCGATGGCAATGGGAGATATTATGATCTACCAGAAAGACGCCGTTGAAAAATATATTAATTCCGACATAAAATTCGCACCCGGCTTTGGATTTGTGCAGGACGTAATGATTGATACACATTTCATCGAACGCGGACGTTTTATGCGGCTGGCGCGATCTGTAGCGCATAACCCAACGTATCTTGGTGTTGGTCTGGCTGAAGACACAGGTGTTATTATCCGCGATGGATGTGATATGGAGATTTTTGGCTCGGGGCTTGTTATTATTATTGACGGCGAGGATATACACACTTCAGCTATCGCTGCTGATACTCCGGAGGGTTCACATATCGCTATTGAGAATATGCGGGTGCATGCGCTCACACGCGGCTGCCATTATAAAGTTGGCGGCGGTACAGAGATCCCGGGGCTGAATGGTGTGACTGCGTCAGGTGAAGCAAAATCATAAAAGTAGAAAGGTTTTTTAAACTGTTGTTTAAAAAACCTTTCTACTTTAAATCCGCCATACTTCTAAAAGATTATCAAGTTACTCTTCAAAAACCGCGACGACCATTTCGCCTTCACTTGTTTTACAGGCCCGTGACATTTTCTCGCAGTTGTATGGCATAGCGACATTTCCGTCTTTATCAATTGCGATGAGCCCGCCTTCACCGCCCATTTTTTTTACTTTCTTTAAAATCACTTCATCGGCA
>DASPKH010000234.1:0-5950 GCA_035628175.1 Patescibacteria group bacterium | reverse complement strand
GGCGGCACCGACCAGAAATTCAACCTGCTTGTAGGCCGCGAGATCCAGCGCGCGTATGGCGTGGAGCCGCAGTGCATCCTCACAATGCCAATCCTGGAAGGTACGGACGGGGTAGAAAAAATGAGTAAGTCGCTCGATAACTACATTGGCATTACAGATTCGCCGCGTGATATGTTCGGCAAGGCGATGTCTATTCCTGATACGCTGATGGCGCGCTGGGCGCAGTATGCGACTTTTAAAACCGACGATGAAATCAAAGTTTTAAAAGAATCGCTCCAAAACGGATCACTACATCCGCGCACAGCAAAGGTAAATATGGCAATGGAAATTGTAGAATTGTACCACGGTGCAGAGGAAGCAAAAGCTGCTTTTGAAGAATTTGAGCGGATCTTTGTGAAAAAAGATGTGCCGGACGAGATTGAAGAATTTGTTTTAAAAAGCGAGACCCCAAATGTGAATGTAATCGATGTGCTTGTACAGAGCGGCATGACAACCTCAAAGGGCGAGGCGCGGAGGCTAATTCAAGGGGGAGGCCTAAGCATTGACGGTGAAAAAGTGAATGATGCAAATGTAGTGGTGGATTTGTCGGTCGAGAAGATTTTCAAAGCGGGGAAACGGAAGTTTTTAAAGATCCGTGTTTAGAGGATTTTCGCACTTCGAAAGTCTCAGTGTATACATTCTCAGTAGTTTTAGGCAGGCTTTTAAAAAGACCTGCCTTTTTTCGTTTAAAACCATTTGGATTGAGGACAGCTATTTTCTTTGGGTGTAGTGGGCATGCTGCGGCATTTCCCTCCAGGTTCTTTAAAAATGGGTTCTCAGGACGGCAAGGGTAACCGCCTACTGCTGCCGGAATGATGTATGACCGGCCATTTTTTTAAGAGCTTTTGTAAAAAAAAATCTTTTAAAAAACTTCATTCATGAAGTGCTGAATAACGCCGGGATAAAGCAGGATCGTAAGAAAAAATCCGGCGACTGCGCCCCAGAGATGCGCTTCGTGGTTGACGTTGTCATACTGCTGCTTTCCAGAGAAATAGCTGTACGCGAGGTAAAGAACTGCGAAGATGGGCGCCGGGATTGGAATGGGAAGTATCAAAAGAGAAAGTGTCGCAGTCGGATTAAAAAGTATAAAGCTGAACATAACGCCGGCTATCGCGCCTGAAGCGCCAAGCGATGCATAGTTTGGGTTGTTTTTGTTTTTAAAAATTGAGCTGACGTCAGCCAGGATCATGCTGCCGAAATACACGATGAGAAATTGCAGCGAACCAAGATATTGCTCAAGCGCAAAGGCAAAAAAGAAGAATGTGAGCATGTTGAAAATGAGGTGCATCATGTCGCCATGGATAAAGCCGCTCGTGATGAGCTGCCACCATTTGCGCTCATGGGCTACCTCATAAGGGCGCAGCATGAGTTTGTCGAGAAGTGCGGGATTGGCAAAAAGCGTTTGTAAGCTGAGGCCGATGGTAACGACGAAAATGAAAAGCGCTGCGGGTGACGAAAACATTAATTCAAACATGTTTTTTAAAAGCCTTTTTTGATGGAATCAGTTTTTTGTAAGGAGTCGGGTATTGTAGGAAGCGAATCCATTGGCGTCTGGCTTGTATCAATTACCACATGCTCTCGCTTGCCGAGGAAACGTGGCTGGGTGTTCCAGAGATAAACATCCAGTATAGCATTGACGCGGGCGAGATATTCGCGAAGCTCAGTTTCGAAATTCTGCTCGATCGGCGCTTCCTCGGCATTATAGGCGATGGCATCAATGTTGCTGTTGCGAGCGATAAAGAGCGCACGGTAATTGTGGAATTCCTGTGAAACAACCGTAAATTTTGAAAGGCCGAAGATTTTCCGCGCGCGGATCATTGAGTCAAATGTACGCAGCCCCGCATAGTCAAGAGTCATCGCTTTTTCAGGAATACCAAGTTTTAAAAGCACATGTTGCATTCTTTGCGGCTCGTTGTAATATATTGAGGTATTTGCCCCGCTGAGCAAAAGGTGCCGCACCTTCCCTGCATTATAGAGTTCCGCAGCCGCTTCCATCCTATTTTTAAAATGCAGGTTTGTTGTCCCAGCACGGGTGAAATTACTAGTACCGAGGACAATGCCAACATCATTATGAGGAATCGCAATCAGGTCAGAATAAATGTGCCCCGCAGCAGATTCGATCACCCAGAGATTGCACGCGGCAATAAACAGGACAAGCAGGGCGCTGCCTGCCACTAGAATTATTGCCAGCTTTTTAAAAAAATGCTTCATCAATGCGTGTATTTAACCTGTCGTGGTTGAATGAGCGTGCGGAATGACGTACAAAACAGCAAAAACATTCTTTAGCTGAAAACCAAAGAATGTTTTTAAAAGTTTAAAAGCGTTCATCCCATATGCCGAACTTCGCCATGCCCGTAATGCTGAATATCCTTTAACTTTCCAGGTCCGTAATAATGCACATAACCGTGGCCGAGATGTTTGATGCTGACAGAATTTTCCGCCCAGATTTCGACGCTGCCATGCGACATATTGCGCAGCATTACGTCCTGCGCTTTTAAATTACGGCAGTTCAGGTTGCCGTGCGACTTTGCGTTTATAGTCGCCTCGCCGCACTCTCCGCTTATTTCCACATTGCCGAAGCTCATCGAGCTCACATCCATCGAAGGTGCTTTTATGGCCAGTTTTGTGTTACCGTGCGACTGTATTTTCATCGCTAAAGGAGCCGTAAGAGAGATAATTCCATCCGTCGTAAGGTCACCCTGCGACGCATTGTATAGGGTGTCGATCTGTCGCAGATACACGGTGATTTTCAGCTTTGTAAAAACAGGTTTCCGTAATTTATTGCTGTATGTCACGTACAGTGTACGACCGGAATTCACTATTTCAAAAATGTCTAACAGGTTATCGTCGGCCTCTATAACGACTTTCTCATCGTCGCTCTGCTTTAAAACCACTTCGCCCTGCGTGCTCAGGTGCAGGCGCATAAAACTGCTCACAGGAAATTCGCGTGTCGCAATATTGCCGCTTCCCTGCACTTCAATCATCTGTCGCAGTTTTTTAAAATTTGCCATGATATCCTGTTGAAAAATCCCTTCTGCCGCCTTTTGAAAAAGCGGTGTTCCGAATTGATAGACATTATTATTCACAACAAATATAAAACCTAATCTTTGAAATCCGTTCATTCTAGTGTCCCCATTGAGTTTTTAAAAGTAAATGAAATGCGTTTTTCGAGCTTTGGCCGAAGTATTTGCAGCGGGATTGCGTCTTCGAGCACTTCACAAAAAAATCCATTGTTAAAAAGAATTTCTGTTGTTCGTAAAAGATCTGCTGGTTCCTCTCCGGCTTCGATACGCAGAATTCTATCACAGTCATCCAGATCAAACGTAATACGCGCGGCTGGAAAAAGTTCGCTTAAAAAGCTTTTTAAGAATGCGGCTTCCCCTTCAGTTTCTACGTTTGTTTTAAAAATTTCTATCATGGTATGCTCATTAATTTTTCACTAAATTTGATATACAAACTTAGCGCGCTTTTAGAAGCTACTTGTTACGCCAAAAGGAGCAAAACTTATATAATCAGGAATTTTGACGCAGATCATACGAAATACCGCGCAGAATGACTTTTTTCATTCAAATATTTTTAAAGCTCAAACTGAGGAAGTTATTTTCCAAGCAAAGGAACTATCACTCCCCTTTGGCGAAGGCTACATGGCGCACTGGTATTCCGATGGGATCCGCCTGGGCTACAGCCGCTGGAAGTATGAAGAGCTGACAAGCGCCGAATGGCACAGCGACCTTGACATGGTGCATCTCGATTTCAACCTCCGCGGACGAAAAACAATAGAGCTTGAGGGTTTTGAAAAGCCAGTTTCCTCTTCTGGATTTGAGCTAAATATGATGTATTCACGCGGTTTTAAAGGTGTGATCTACCAGGAGGAGTTAGAAACAGAAGGGTTTATAATGCAGCTGACGAAAAATGCATTTTTAAAAATAGCGGGTGGGCTTTTTCGAGATTTTGAGGAAAAAGTTTTACAACGTAAGTCGGCGATACTAAATGAAACCAATCTCTCCGTCACACTGCCTCTGCATAGCGCCATTCGTGAAATCCTGAATTGCCGCAGGACAGGAGCTTTAAAAAAGATGTTTTTAAAAGCGAAATCGCTCGAAATCCTTGCGCTTGTCGCCGAAGCTTTTGAAAAATCGGGCGAGCAAAAAGCAAAATTCTGCAAAACGGAATACGACCGTGAGCGCCTGCTTTTCGCGCGCGACTACCTCATCTCGCACATGAACATGCCTCCCACACTCAGCGAACTAGCCCGCACAGCTGGCATCAACGAGTTCAAACTGAAAAATGGTTTTAAAGAAATTTTCGGCACAACAGTTTTCGGTTACCTCAGCGACTACCGCCTCGACCAGGCGAAGTTTATTATAACAGAAGGAAAAAAGTCTGCCACTGACATCGCCTTTGAGCTGGGCTACTCATCGCTCCAGCACTTCAGCGCCGCTTTTAAAAAGAAGTTTGGCGTGGCGCCGACGCAGCTTTTGGGGTGAGATTTTTTGTAACTTTATGAATTATATTATAAACATTTTTGGCATCTTCTATCAATTCCAGCTTCGGCGCATGCTTTAAATTTGGCCAGTACATTCCTTCAAAAAAAGTATCCAAAAGATCGCTTTGCCCAAGCGTAATCGTTCCACGCCCTTTGCTGCTCCGGCTGAGAATAATTTTCTGTAGATTTTTGAGCGGAATTGCCTCAAGTTTCGTTTTGAAAAGTTTTTGGTGTATTAGAATTCTGTTTTCAGTGATTGCATAATGCGTGTTGCGGCGGACATACGCATCAAAAAAAAATCTGCCAAATGTCACATATATTGCAGCAATAATAAATGGGAGAAAAACCGTCACCATCGCAAAACTGGTATCTTCACTTAGCAATGCCGGAATAAAAACCAATACCGGAAATACCCAGAAAAACAATGAAAGTGGAATCAGGATGATGTCACCTGCACGAAATACAATTCCGGATTTAGGTTTTCCTTCCCACAAGATTTGTTCATCTTTTAATAAATGTTCTTTCATTTTAAAATTTATACGCATTATAAAACTGATTGCTAAAAAGCTCCTTTGGGTCATACTGCAACTTCTTTTTAAAAAACTCGCCCGACTGCGGGTATGCTGTTTTAAAAGCGTCGCGGCTGGCGTGGAGGCGGTACGGCAGGTAATACGTGCCTTCATTTTCGAGCGCGATGGCAATGAGCTTTTGCGTGAGGAGCTTCATTTCCGCCTCGCCTTTTACCATTTTGCGCTGGTTGAAAAGCATCACAAAACCAAAAACTTCCTCGCGCGCGTACGCCATAAAGCTGTCGTCGTCTTTGTACACGTTGCGGATGGTAATGTTCAGCAGGTCGATTTCGTCATTCGGCAGCGCCGTTTTTAAAGCCGCGATGTACTTTGTAAAATTGCGGCGCGGAATGAAATATTCGTGCAGCAGGTCGGTCGTGCCCGTATCGCTATTGGCAATTAGCGTGGCGTCCTCATTCAGGATTTGATTGCGCGAAAAAACCTCGGACTCAATCAGCGTTGCAGCTTTTGTTTCCAGATTCCAGCGCAGGCGTTTCCCATATTCACTGCGCACCGTACTGCGAAAAACCGCCCTTTTAAAATCTCTCAGCTTTTCACTGTTTTTAAAACCGCGAATGCTCCCGTCGGCCTTCGTTGTGTAGAAAATATTCAGCGTCGCTTCTTGTAAAAAGTCCCGTTGCGAAATATTCAGCCGACCGAAAACAAGCCTTGTTGAAGGATTATTATCAGCATATTTTGTAAAATAATCAATATATTTTTCAGCGGGAATTTTAAAACTTTTGAGCTTTAACACTTCATTCGGCACAACTGAAATTTCCACATCAAGGATGATCCCGAACAGGCCATAACCACCGACGACAAGATGAAACAACTCCGCATTTTCCCCACGGCTGCA
>DASPKH010000233.1:0-2168 GCA_035628175.1 Patescibacteria group bacterium | reverse complement strand
ATCGAAAATGCAGATGCCACAGGGCAGAATCTTGCAAATGCAAGCATACAGGTGCAGTCTCTCATAAAAGAAATTTCCCGCGAAGTAAGCGGACTAGACCTTGATACAAAAACTGGTAGGACCTTTGGCCGCGCTGATTCTGTCCTGATTTCGGCGCAGGCAGCTATCGACAGGCTGGGCGGAAATACCGATAATGTAATGTTTACACTGCGCGAAACTCTCGAAGAAATCCGCTCTACAAACCGAACGATCAAACGCTCCATTCAGAAAATTGCGGACAATCCAGGGCGTTCATTCTTAAGCGAACCTCCACCGGTGGAGAAATAATTTCTATGAAATCATTTTTTAAAATTTCCAGCTTTATTACAATTTCCCTTTTATCTGGTTGCGGGCTTCTAAAGTCTGAGTATGAACCTATCCGGTATTACCGACTTATGGCGCCTGCCCCTGCAAACCGTTCTGCTGTATTGCCGGGAACGCTCATGGTTCGTACATTTTATACAAATGCGCAGTATGATTCCGATGATATTTTTACAACAGCAGGTGGGGCGATTGTCGGGCCATACGAGTATCACAAATGGGTGAGCGCTACGCCAGAACTCGTTACAGATTTTATCATCAACAGGTTGTCCAGCCAGACGCTTTTTGCAAACGGCGTTGTGCCGTCAGGCTCGGCATCATCTGCAGATTATATCCTTGAAGGAAAAGTAATTGACATGCTCGCCGAAACAGATGAGCGCGGCACGAACGTTGCACATTTGCAGATGCAGGTTTCGCTTATACGGTTCCGCGCAGGAAATGCAGAGAATTCGCTGCTTATGCAAAAGCGCTATGACAAGCGTATCCAGCGGGCTAATGCTACAATTCCTTCTATTGCCGAAGCGATGAGCCAGGCAATGGCTGAAATTACCGATGAAATGGCAGGTGACATTGCAACGGCAATTCGCTCAGGTGGGCGATAATTTCTAAAGGGTACTTTAAAAAGTAAAAGCCAGACTTTTTACAGTCCGGCTTTTTACATTGTAAAGCTATTTTATAAGAATAATAAAACTTTTATTCAGCGATGATTTCGTATGGTGACAGCATTTCATCAATGATGAGATTGATATCGCCATATTCAGTCTCCAGCGCAAAAGGGTCTTTCACCGGACGTTGCTTTAAAAGAGCTTCCTCTTTTTCAATTTCCAGTAGCCAGTTGTAGAGCGTTGCGGAAACCGCGATTCGTTCCGGCGGTGAGCCCTCGTGCGAATCCACATACCGGCCGACTGCCGAGTGGATCTCTTCTAAAGCATCAAAGTATTCCATGACTAAACCTATATATGGTAGCGTGCGTGTTCCTACATGCAAAAACACATCAAACACAAGAAAAGTTACAATTTATTCTGTTCAGGCTCACTTTTAAGACACACAATTCCCTAAAAAGGTTGAATGGTTGTAGAAGTATTTTGGCAATTTGGTGATTTCAAAAAGTGAAGTTTCGCTGCACCGTAAAATTGGTAAAAAATACTTTTAAATACAATACTTTTTTTACGGTATTTTTAAAAATACATCATTCTACTGAAGTACTGTTATGGCTCCTGCGTATCCAGTCATTTCTACATAACCCTGACCTGAAACCCGCTGCCCGGCGCGCATTCCCTCGACTGAAGTTGCTCCTTCCCAATAAACGATTCTCGCGCTGTTTTCAGTTTTTAATTCCTGATTTTCAATCACAGCAGTGACAGTATAGTCAATCTGTTGCGACGGAACGCGAATTTTCCATTGGATCGGATATTCCGCATTGCTCAGCGGCGACTTCCATGTTTTTAAAACCTGGATGGAATAGTCTTTTAAAAGCAGTTCCTGTTTTGAGCCATTCACTGCGACAAATGAGCCATGGGATTTTTCCTCAGTGGCACCATCGTTCTTTCTAATTTTAAAAAGCATGAGTTCTGTCGTGTCGCTCATCTGCAGGGAAAACCAGTCCCAACCGATTTGATCAGCCGTAAGTTGCGAGGTTCCAAATTCATGGTCCATCCAGCATTCGCCTGTTACTATCATTGGTTGACCGTTTAAAAGCAGAACGCCCTGCACAGAATTACGCGTGAGCGAGTAATACATTGAAGCATTTTTCGGATTGGCACCTTTTTGCGAATACCCGTTTTTTCCTTGGAGCACTGGAGATTTTA
>DASPKH010000232.1:0-3586 GCA_035628175.1 Patescibacteria group bacterium | reverse complement strand
AAGGATTCGGATAGGCAGTATGCTGAACCCGGGTCTCATCTACGACGCCAGACACTACCTCGCTCAACCGATATATACGCCCAGTGAATAATGTGATGACCGGCGTGTTTCTGGATGTGAAGGCCATTGTTGCTATTCCATCATCTTCACCATTTGGCAAGCCCTCACTTATATTTTCAAACGTTATACCACCGTCTGCCGAACGAAGAATTCCTGTTTGAATATTGTAGTTATAAATATCGTTTTTAAAGACAAAATACATTCTGTTGAGCTTGTCGAAATAAAAATCATGTGGGATTTCCGGCATCGTCAATTCCGTCCACGTTGCTGCATTGTCTGTGGAACGGTATGCTTTGTTGTGGATCACTGTATAAAGTGTTCCGTCCTGTGACGTCCTAAGTTTTGGCGTTACAGCGCCGCCGATATTTGTAGGAAAAGTTTTTTTCGACCATGTTTTGCCGCCGTCAGCCGAGAAGTATATACGCTGCTCAAGCCCCATCGTAAATCCTGTAACAAACATTCCTGACGGAGTGAGCAGAAAGTCGACACCAACCATTTCATTATCCGGACGAGAATCTTTAAAAATATGGTTCCAGGTCATTCCTCCGTCTGTGGATACGAAAAGAGGTAGTTTTATCAGCGTGTCAGCAGAATTTTCCGTGAGAGCATAAAGCTTACCAGATTTGTCCTCTTCCATTTTTGAGATACGTGTCCAGTTAGCATGTTCACTTATAATGTTGTGGCCGATAGCAGTCCAGCTTACCCCGCCATCAAGTGAGCGATACATTACCTCACCTTTACCTTTTATTGCTAAGGAACCAACTATCAGTGCACCATTTGAAGTTTCCAGCATTGTGTAGGCCGCAAGTGATTTCCCGTTGATGAGTACGGATTGCCACTTCTTACCATCGCGCGTATGGCGGATGCCCTCATGATCATAAGCGAAAATATCATTGTTCGCGGCTACCAAGACTGGCAGATGATTTCGGCTCATCAGGCCGTTGTTCCGGGCCTCAATCGTTTGAGTCTTTTCATGATATAAGAGAACACCCTGCTGCTGAGTTGCCATGAAGATTTTGTCGCCAATGAACATCATTTCATACACTTTGACGTTTCGCAGTCCTTCATGCAGGAGCGACCAAGTTTTCATTCCGTCTTTTGAAACATATAGTCCGACAGACGGTGCTTCCTTCATGCGCAATTCAGCATACGCATAATTCGTAACCGGATCGATAGTCAGAATTTCTGGTTGAGCATTCTGCGGGAGTCCATCGGAAGAAACCGTGAATTGCTCCCAGGTTGCACCGTTATCGGTGGAAACCACCTGGTCACGCGTAAACTCAGAGTTTTCATACCGCTCAAGAAATGCATATAACTTACCTCCTTTATCTTTAAAAAGTTTTCCTCGCCCGGTCGGCATTGTTGAGAATTTAACCCATGAAATTCCTCCGTTTGTGGATTTGTATAAAGCCCCTTGTTTTGAATAATCGCCTTCCATTGCCACGATAGATCCATCTTGCAAAAGCGTGTAATTATATAATATTTTTCCTGGAACAGCACGTTGCCATACACCGTTCGGACGAACAACATACGGGGCTGGCAGTATATTTCCGCTCTTAGGATCGATCACAATTGTGCCGACACCACCGCCCATACCAGTATGGGAATTAACCTCAAATGTCTGTGAACGCCAGTTTTGGCCATCCATCGTTGAGTACATAGCCCAGTCGCTTCCAAAAAATAATGCCTTCGGTTTTCCCGGGTAGGTTGCTACGTCCGTGAGCATTCCAAAAAATTCCCCGTCCTCAAACATGGAAATCCAGTTTCTGCCCTCATCATTCGAATAGTACAGAACATGATCTGCTGTCACATACAGCGTTCCTTCATCATTAACGGCTACGTTCGTTACAGCACCTGTATAGGGAATACCTGCAAGTTTTTCCCACTTTTGCGCTTTTAAAGGAATCATAAGCGCGCATAGCAGCACAATTGCCGATAAAGTTTTTCCTACCTTCATAATTTTCCTCCAATATTTTGAAAAAAGCACCCAAATTTCCCTTAGAAATCTATCATCTTATTATTGATGCTAAATCACGTAAGGCATTGCGATTGTTCCGCCAAATTCACAACAAACTTAAAAGTCTGTTTTGAGGTAATTTCAGCAGATACCTTTTTTCAAAATTATACTACAATGTATTTTCAGTTATGTTTTACGCCATTCTTCCTACGCCATTCTTCCATTATTCTAGTGAAGTTCACACTTCTGTTCAAACAAAAATTATAAAAAATTAAGAGTAAGCCTTTTTTTAAAAAGTTACGATTCAATTTTTCGCCGTAAATTTGCACTTTCTTTTTAAAAACTTATAGTAAATCACCCATGACATCTTTTAAAAACTACATCAACGGCAAATGGATTGACGCCGAATCCGGCAAGACTTTTAGAAATATCAATCCTGCTGACCGCGATGACATTATTGGCACATTCCCCGACTCTGATAAAACAGACGTTGAAGCCGCAACGCGCGCCGCAAAAGACGCTTTTAAAGAATGGAAACGCCTTCCGGCCCCGCGTCGTGGCGACATTATCCGCCGGGCAGGCGACATTTTCACGCGCCGTAAAAACGAGCTCGCCAAAATCATGACCCGTGAAATGGGTAAACCTGTTTTTGAAACGGAAGGCGATGTGCAGGAAGCTATAGACACTGCATACTATGCTGCGACAGAAGCGCGCCGGCTTTTTGGCTACAATGCGCCGAGCGAAATGTATAATAAGATGAATCTCTCCTTTCGCGTACCTATTGGCGTCTGCGGCATTATCACTGCATGGAATTTCCCGATTGCCGTTCCTTCGTGGAAAATTCTTCCGGCGCTTATCTGTGGCAATACAGTAGTTTTTAAACCATCAGAGGAAGCCCCGCATTCCGGAGTTATTTTTGCTGAAATTCTGGAAGAAGCGGGCGTACCGGCAGGTGTTTTTAACGTCGTTCATGGCGCGCGCGATGTTGGCGAAGCCATGGTCGAGCATGAGCATATCAGCGTGATTGGCTTTACGGGTTCGACTGATGTCGGCAAAAAAATCGCGTCACGCTGCGGTGAATTAAACAAAAAAGTCTCCCTTGAGATGGGCGGCAAAAACGCGCAGGTTGTGATGGATGACGCCAATCTTGAGCTTGCCCTTGAAGGCGCGCTTTGGGGCGCCTTTGGCACAACGGGACAGCGCTGCACGGCTACATCGCGTCTGATTTTGCATGAGAAAATTTATGATAAATTTATCAATATGCTCATCACGAAAGCCACTAATTTGCAGCTTGGCCCCGGCCTGGAGGAATCAACACAGGTTGGCCCGGTGATTACCGAGCGTCAGTTAAAGCGTATTCAGGAATATGTAAAAATCGGTAAAGAAGAAGGCGCCGTGTGCGTTCTCGGCGGCGACCGTGCTGAAGAAGGAAATTTAGCAAAAGGAAATTTCTGGAAGCCAACTATATTTATTGACGTCGAGCCAACAATGCGGATTTTCCAGGAGGAAATATTCGGCCCGGTGCTTTCTGTAGCTAAAGCAACGTCCTTCGAGCATGCAATTGACCTT
>DASPKH010000231.1:0-3463 GCA_035628175.1 Patescibacteria group bacterium | reverse complement strand
ATTGATCCGCGTGTGATGATTGGCGATATGTCGGGCGACGCGATTTCGTATTCTATCGAGAGAATTCAGCTCACTGACTCACTTTTAAAAACAATTAAAGCGCGGTATTCTGAACCGGGAAAATCCTATCATGAACTTCGCGGCGCGTTTTTCTCGCTGACAGGTCAGGCGGCAGAAGCGGCAGGAATTATCTCGCGCTATATCGGTGGGATTTACATTGACCGCTCGATGGTTGGCCAGCCAGGCGCGACTCAGCCGTACACACCTGTTCCCTATGCTGACCAGAAACGCGCGATGGCAGCGCTTTCGAAGCATCTTTTTGCGCCGGACGCTTTTAAAAGCTGGGATGGACTGTATGCATATCTGCAGCCACAACGCCGTGGCTTTAGCGTCGGTACCGACCCGAAAATTTACGACCGTGCACTCAATATGCAGCGCGGCGTTCTCATGCATCTCATGAGCCCGGTTGTTTTAAAACGTATCAACGATACGAAGGCGTACGGCAACGAATATTCACTCGGTGAGTACATGACTGACCTCACGAACGCGGTTTTTAAAGATGATGTCAAAGGTGCAGTTAATACATTCCGCCAGAATCTGCAAATGGAATATGTTGGCAATCTCATTGATATTTTTAAAAACAAATCAATGTGGGGCAACTATGATAATCCTTCGCAGAGCATGGCGCTTTATTCCTTAAAGGAAATCCAGAAAACTCTTACCAAGGCAAAGAGCGGAGATGTGGAAACGCAGGCGCACCGTGAGCGTATTGTGCAGAATATCAAACTCGCGCTCAAAGGCAAGCAGGCGCAGGAATCAGGTGGCGGAATCCGCTTCTTTTAAAAATTACAATAAAAGTTTTTCTAAATCGTTAGAGCAGAACAATTTAAGCGGAATTGTTCTGCTTTTTTATTTGTATATTTTATAAACCTTTTCCTCCCAGGGGCTTATGAACAAAGTGATTACACAATTGCGTACCATAGAAGAATTAGAAACCGTAATGCAGAAATCGCATGAAAAGCCAATTGTGCTTTTTAAGCATAGCGTTACGTGCCCGGTCAGCGCAAATGCGTTCGATGAATTTCACTCCTATTTTAAAAATGCCCCAGAAGATATAGAGCATTACGTCATCACTGTTCAGGCAGCCCGCCCTGTATCGAATAAAGCAGCCGAAAAACTTAATGTCCGCCACGAAAGCCCGCAGGTCATTCTGCTGAAAGATGGAGCCGCCGTGTGGAATGACTCGCATTCGTACATTACTGAAGTTGCGCTTCACCGTGCGACCGAAGAGCATTTTGTAGCAGTGCCGGAACTCATTCGTGACTAAGTTTTTAAAATAGATATTCAAAAGTAAAAAAGTTTTAAAAGAATTGTTCTTTTAAAACTTTTTTTCATTTCAGTAATATTTTAAAAACTATTTCCCCAAAACATCATACAGCACATCCAGTTTCGGCGTAAGGATAATCTCCGTACGTCTATTCTGCGCCCGGACCTCCGGCGTAGAGCCGGCCACAACAGGAAAATACTCGCTGCGGCCAGATGCTGTAATGCGCTGTGGATTGACTTTCCCATCATTCACTAAGTAGCGTATCACCTCGGTCGAACACATTACGCTTAGGTCCCAGTTATCCTTTATAGCGCCGAGATTCACGACTGGTGCATTGTCCGTGTGCCCTTCCACTACGACATTGATGTCTGGCTCGCGATTTAAAACCTGGGCGAGTTGCAGCAGCGCCTGCTTACCCTTTTCATCCATGCGCGTGGAGCCTGTGGCGAAAAGCAGTTGGTTCGAGAGCGACACGTATACTTTGCCATCGCGCATTGTAACAGAAAGGTCACCAGCTTTAAAACCCAAAAGTGCGTTGTTTATCGTTGTGCGGAGTGCATTGACAACAGAGTCGCGAGCGTTGAGCTTTTGCTGAATTTCATTGATGCGCTGCTCACGTTGTGAAATGTCGCGCTGGAGCGTTTGCAGTGAGTCTATCAGCAGGCGCGTTTCGCGATTAGTGCGAAGCTTTAGTTGCTGCAGGCCGGCGCTCAATGCGTCCATTTCGGCACGCGCATCTATAAGCTCATCCTGTAAACTTTTCAACTGCTCATTACGTGAGCGTAGCGTTTCATTGAGCGAACTTGTATCGCTGATAAAACCCGAAATGCTGTAATCCAGGTTTTCTATTTGTTTTAAAAGCGATTGTGAATAGACATCAAGTGAGTCGTACCGTCGTTGCAAATTAGTATGTGAAGCTTCCAGCTCTTCGTATTTCGAAGCAGAAACGCATGAAGCCAAGAGAACTGGGATTGTGAGGATGAAAAGGAATTTGCGCATTTTATAAGGAATTAATTAAATTTTATAAAAGAATTTTAAAGAATGTCATTGCGAGAAGCAGTCTCCTGCGACGTGGCAATCGCTACAACTTCTCATTGCAGCATTCCTTATTTACGATTGCTTCGTTCTTCGCAATGATAACTTCAGAGAGTCTTTAAAGAAACAAGTTTTTAGAAAATCACGGCATCTGCCTCAATTTCCACCAAAATGTCATCGTGAATGAAACGGCTCACTTCGACCATCGTTGCTGCCGGACGGATATCTTTAAAAACCTCGCCATGAGCGCGCCCAATCGCTTCCCAATCATCCATATTTTTAACGAAAATTCGCGTGCGGACGACATTGTTAAAAGTCGCACCGGCTTCCTGTAAAGCTTTCTCAATCTTTTTTAAAACGAAAAAAGTTTGCTCATACGCATTGCCGATTCCAACCATTTGACCATCAGAATTTGTCGCTGTCGTTCCCGCTACAAATACCAGGCTTCCGACTTTCACAGCGCGTGAATATCCGACAGTAGCTTCCCACGGCGCACCACTTGAAATGTTTTTTCTGCTCATGTTTTAACAAAAGATTTTAAAAGAAGCGGAATACTTTATGCCAAAATAGCGTTTCCGTACAAACTTTTAAAAATTGCTTTAAAAAAACTATGAAAACACGTAATAAAGTTATTTTGGGTTCAGCTGCTGCCGCAATTTTCGCGGGCTCGTATTTCCTTTTAAAAAAGGATGATAGGCATCCGCCGCTGGAAACAGCGCAAAACGTAGATTTACAAAAATATCTCGGCAAATGGTACGAAATAGCACGACTACCTTTCCGCGAAGAAGCCGGATGCCGCAACACATTCGCTGAATATTCGATGAATGACGACGGCACAATTCGCGTTTTTAATAAATGTTTAAAAAGCGATGGTGAGCAGGAAGATGTGGAAGGAAAAGCCGAGGTTGTAGACAAAACAACCAATGCTAAGTTGAAAGTCACATTTTTCTGGCCATTCGATGGGGATTACTGGATTTTGTACGTGGACGAAAATTATCAGCACGCACTTGTAGGGACGCCAAGCCGTGAGTATTTGTGGTTGCTCTCGCGTACGCCGCAAATGAACGATGTTATAAAGAATACGCTTGTCGAAATGGCGCA
>DASPKH010000230.1:0-4345 GCA_035628175.1 Patescibacteria group bacterium | reverse complement strand
ATCAGAATTGTAATTTGTTCTAAAAAACGGGTTCATAGATTTTCTGAAGCCGCAATGCCGCTTCCTGAAGAGTTTCCCACTTTTTACAAAAGCAGAAGCGCACAAGATTTTTACCAAATTCCGGATGTACATACATCGTTTGAAGCGGAATTGATGCCACACCGGCATGCTCAATAAGATTGCGGCTGAACTCCAGACCGTTTTTAAAGGGAAAATTACGAATATTACACAATATAAAATAACTGCCCTGCGGCAAAACTGGCTCAAAGCCAATATTTTTTAAAATATTGAATAAGAAGTCCCGCCGTTTTCCAAAATCTTCTTTTAAAAAAGTGAAATATTTATGAGGCATCCGCAGTGCTCTGGCGCTCGCTACCTGAAATGCCGTGGCAGTGGAAAATGTCGCAAATTGATGAACTCTTTTTAAAGCTGTAATTAGCTCCGGTGCTCCAATGGCCCAACCGATCTTCCAGCCCGTCAGCGAAAAAGACTTCCCAATGCTGGAGATTGTCAGGGTGCGTTCCCGCATGTTTTTAAAAGACGCTAGTCGTAGGTGCTCAGTCCCGGAAAAAACAATGTGCTCGTACACCTCATCAGTAATGGCAAGCACATCGAATTGATCGCACAGCTCCGCGATCAGCTCAAGCTCACCTTGTTCAAATACTGTCCCTGTCGGATTATGCGGCGTATTGACGTAGATCGCTTTTGTTTTTTCCGAGAACGCAGCGCACAATTCTTCCTTTTTAAAACGGAAATCCGGAGCGTGCAGTGTTACAGGCTTTACGATTCCACCAGCCATTTCTATTGCCGGAATGTAGGAATCATAGCATGGCTCAAATACGATAACTTCGTCGCCAGGCTGAATAAAGGCAAATGCCGCGTCAAAGAGCGCTTCTGTTGCGCCGCTGGTGACAGTAATTTCCATTGCCGGATCGATTTTTAAAGAATAAAATCTTTCAGAATGTTCTGCAATTGCCTCGCGTAAATCCTGCATCCCGTGGCTTGGAGCATATTGATTATAGTTTTTTAAAACCGCATCCGAAGCACATTGCTTTATCTCCTCCGGGCCATCAAAATCTGGAAAACCCTGCCCGAGATTGATCGCACCATACTGATTGGCAAGGGCCGTAATCTCTGAAAAAATCGTGGTTGTAAAAGCATTCACACGATGCGTCGTGAAGTTGCGCGGCATGGGATTCTTGTTTGGTGAAACTTTAAAAAAGCAAGTTAGGGATTGTCGATGAGAATTTAAAACTTTTTAATTTTTTCTTTAAAAGGTCGAACTTCAAAAATTGGAAATTCAATGATGAACATGGCTCCCTGACCGGCTTCGCTTTCGCACCAGATTTTTCCATTCATAGCTTCTGTCAGCTTTTTAGCGATAGAGAGACCAAGTCCGGTGGAATGCTCACCACCAGTCGGTCGGGCCGAAAGACGCTGGAATTTTCCAAAGAGCTTTTGCATCTCCTCAGGATGAAGTCCTACACCCTCATCTTTGATTTCGATTCGCGTCATGTCCTCTTTTTTAAAAAGCCTGAAGTTGATACTCTTACCCAAAGGCGAATATTTTATCGCGTTGGAAAACACATTGTCCATCACCTGCATTGCATAGCGCGCATCAGCGAGTATGTAAATCTTCGGATCAATCTCTTTAATGATGTTTATTTTTTTCTCATGTGCAGCACTCTTATACCTGGCGATAACGTGTTCTACTACATCAGCTGCAAGAAATGGTTCTATATTGAGTGATAGCCGTCCGCTTTCAATGATTTCTGTGTCGAGCAGATTCTGGATAAGCTCAAGCATATTTGCACTTGCGATCTCAATTTCCTTTACATAATGTGCGAATTCTGGTTTGAGGCCTGATTCCTCCATTTTTAAAACGTTGAGCATAAGCTTTACAGAATGGAGGGGATTGCGCAGGTCATGTGCAGCTATAGAAATGAACTCCTTGCGCTCTTCGCTCAGGGCAATAAGCTGTTCATTGGCTTTGGCAAGTTCTACATTTTTTAAACGCTCAATTACCGCATCTTTAATCGCCTGTTCGGTTTCAAATTGAATCCGCAGATTTGTGGCTCGCGCCTCTGCCTGTGTATTGAACATTCTTTTGTACGCTTCAAAACCTGCTTCTGCATGACTAAGAGCTTCCTCATGGCGGCCGAGGCATTTTAAAACTTTAACCATTGTCGTTTCGCATTCGTGTATCATATCCGGCTGCTCCAGCTTTTGTGCAATAGCAAGAGCCTGCAGGAGATATTCGAGTGCTGCACAGTTATCGCCGCATAGGTGAAAGAGATAGCCGAGAGCATTAAGGGAAGTAGCTTCACCGCGGGGATTTTTCGTCTGGTGCCTGATGTCCAGGCTTTTTAAAAGATAATCTTTTGCCTCATCATATCGGCCAAGTTCGGTCAGAACAGTGCCAATATTATTGCAGCAGGAGCCTTGTCCTGCAATATCATGTACCTCTGTTCTGACTTTCAGGCTTTTAAAAAAATACAGCAGCGATTCTTCCAGATTCCCTTTTAAAAAATTGACCGAACCCAGATTGAGCAGGATAATTCCTTCCCGAAGCCTATCTTTAAAAAGATGAACAGTGTCTAAGGCACGGTGGTAATACTCCAGCGCGTCATCCAGATTTCCCATTCGCTGAAAGGCAAGGGCAATATTAATAGTAACTGAGGCGATGCGCTTTTGGTCAGCCTGGTCCTGGCTTAGTGAGAGTGCTTTTTTTAAAACTTCGAGTGCTTCTGCGAAATTGCCAAGAAATGTATAGGCATTGCCCAGTCCAATAAGGGCTGTGATCTCTCCATCGTAGAATTTACTTGTGCGCGACTCTTCAAGGCCCTCACGCAGATATTTCATGCCAGTGGTAATTTCACCAAGTGAAGTGTAACAATTGCCAAGGCATATTATGCACAGCATTTCACCTTTTGAGTAGCCCTGAGATCGATATATGTGCAGCGCTTTGCCGTAATTTTCAGCTGATAGGCTGTGATGCCCGCGTGCAAAATCTAAATCTGCAAGATTTTTTAAAAGGCGCCCATGGGTAATGCTTTCGTTTGATGAAACATTAACAACATCGAGGCCTTTCCGTATCACTTCTTCTGCATTCTTTGACTCTCCAAGTGCAATGTAGCAGCGTGCCTGGATTTCATAAATCTCAGCCAGAATTATATCACTGCTATCTTGCGGAAAATGTAGGGTTAGTTCTTCGGCATAAATAAGCGTACTGCGCGGCGCGGTTTCTATATTCCGGCGCAGGTCCAGAATACGGTTGCTTATCATTTCACTGTGAATGGTTTCGCGGTCATTTCCCGCGTCAATGTTTGCCATGAATACCAACTGTAAATCTTACTTCTACCATAAACTTAGGAAAATACCACTGCCGGATCAAGGTTTTAAAAGGACTTTTACATAAATAACTATTAAAAATCCTTTTCTAGCACAAAACGAATTTCTCCCAATTGCATTTGAAGCTCTTTAATTTCACGTTGCCAGAAAGCAGGGGTACCCCAGTCAGGCACCAGCCGCGCAAACCCACCGTCGGCGGCCTGCATTGCACACCAGGCCGTAAAATAGATATAGCGCATTGCACGAAGCGGTTCGATAAGTTTTAATGTCCGCCGGTCAAAGCTTTTAAAAGTTTCATAACCTTCCATAAAAAGGTCAATCTCCAGCGCTGATTCCCGTGCTGTGCCTGGCAAGATCATCCAGAAATCCTGCATAGCCGGGCCAACAGCCATATCGTCAAAATCTATGAGAAACAGACCTTCGTCCGGCCGCTTCAAAATATTCGCGCGGTGGCAGTCCCCATGAACCCTGTGAAGCGTTATGTCTTTAAAAAGCGGTGTGATAAGTGTAATAATTTCCCGCGCTGCAGTTTCATATTGCAAACGTAATTCCGCTGTTAGCAGATTTGTTTTTAAAAGATATTCCAGATGCCCGGTTGTGGATTCATCAGGTTTTAAAACGAGCCTTTCCTGCGGCAAATGCAGTTCGCCGACGGAATGGACGCGCGCGAGTAAGCGCCCGAGTTGTTCCCATTCATCGTCACTCGGCTCGTCGAGCGCGCGTCCGCCTTTCTTTTTAAAAACTGTATAGAACGTGTCTTCGTGCTCATGGAGCGTCTGGCCATCGGCAAATCGTAGAGGAGGAATCGCTGGAATCTCTCGCTCTGCCAATTCTTGTAAAAAGTCGTGCTCATCCTGTAGCGCCGCGCGGCTCCAACGGTGGGGCCGGTAAAATTTCGCGATGATAAATTCGCCCGAGCGCAGCTGCATTTCAAACACGCGGTTGATGTAGCTTGTAAGGGGGCGGCACAGGTTCGTAAGCGGCTCGCCTAGGG
>DASPKH010000229.1:0-4008 GCA_035628175.1 Patescibacteria group bacterium | reverse complement strand
ATGTTTTAAACAGACATTATTAAAATAGTAAGAAAACATTGTAAGGTACGCTTTCAGCGATATGGAATTTCTGCCGTTCTCCATGCCCGATGCGACAGTTATCTGGGGAATATTTCTCCGCGGACTAGGCCTGATGTACTTCATTGCCACAGCGCAATTATTCCATCAGGTTCTTCCGCTGGCAGGTTCGCGGGGTATATCACCACTGAAGCCTCGTCTGGCACAGATTAGCCGTGACTATCCCAGCTGGCGTAAATGGCTGTATTTCCCAACCATATTTCATCTTTATTGCAGCGATACATTTTTACAAGCAGTTATCCTTACCGGAAGCGTATCAGCATTACTTGTTATTATTGGAGGGCCTTACGCTGCTTTTTTTCTGTTCGTCAGTTGGTTCATCTATATTTCACTTGACCTGGTATTTGCATTCTCCTATCCCTGGGATTGCGTGCTGCTGGAGGCCGGCTTTCTTGGACTATTTTTACCTGCGCTGCATTATCTCCCGGATCCGGCAGCAGTAACTCTACCACATCCCGCCGTAGCATGGCTCTTTCGCCTGCTGGTATTTCGCCTGATATTCGGTTTTGGAAAGCTAAAATTCTGGAAGTCAAATCCCCGTGATACAGGATATTTCCGTGCATTTATGGCAAATATTCCATTGCCTACATATCTAGGCTGGTTTTCCTACCAATTACCCAAATGGTGCTTTCAGGCGATGCTGGCATTTGCCTTTGTTGTTGAGATCATTGTACCGTTTTTTATTTTTTCTCATAGTGAATTGCGGATAGTAGCAGCGGTTTCTATTATTACACTTATGATAGGAATTCAGGCTGTCAGCAACTTTGGTTTCTTCAACGCTGTGACAATTGTCATTTGCATTCCCCTCTTTGATATACACTCATCCATCTTCGATCTGCATCTGACAGATTTGTATTCATCGCCAGGCAATATTATCACCAGTGCCATTGCCGTCATCCTCCTTACAGGAGGCTTTTTAAATTTCTTTTTTAATTCGTGGTGTACATCCACATGGCTTCACTGGCCATCGGCACTTTTTATTAGGTCCGGGTTTCTGACCGGGATTTTAAGCTTCTACAGAGCAATTTTCCGCTTTAGGATCACACATTCCTACGGTGTATTTCCGCCCAAAAGCGCACCGCCAATAAAACTAGTCCCTGTCATTGAAGGCACACGGGATGGAATTCACTGGGAGGCATATGAATACAGGTTCATGAATACACATGAAACGACACCACCCCGGTTTGTTGCACCATTTCACCCGCGCTGGGATCATGCTATATTCTATGAGTCATTTGGTGTGAATGATAGTAATTTTATGTGGTCAGTTATTGGCTCAGGCAATCCGTATTCTTTTCTTCATGCCTCCTGTATTGAAGAAGTGCTGGAAAATATTTTACAAGGAAATCCGGAAACAAGCAAGCTTTTCCGCTCTGTACCCTTTTCACCATCAGAGCCGCCATTACGCGTGCGGGTCAACCTCTACCGGTTCCAGCCTACAAGCTTTAAAGAACGAAGGGCAACAGGAAAATGGTGGACGAAAAGGTTCGCAGAAACGCATTTACCTGAGCGGCGGCTGAATCCTGGGCTATGGCAAATGCGCCGTTCACAGCCAGAGCTTTTCCACTGGGATGCAGTGTACTGGCGACGCAGGTCTCCCCGTATGAAAGCAATGATGAATATAGGCGCGACTGCATCATCGGCAGAAGTTTTTAAAACCGCTTCTGAAGGACTTATATTTGATACAGAATACCTGTGGAATGAATTCCTGCCCCTCTTCCATTCCAGAGAAAAAAATTGGGCTGAATTACCGGCACTTTCCGAACTCTTAAAGGCGCGTTATACTTTTAAAGAAATCCAGGCTCTGGAAATACTTTGGAATCGCCTTGCCATAATGCTTGGCGAAAAATTACAACCATATTTCCTCGGTGTAAAAACGCCGAAACTGGAAATCAAAAAGTATTTTCACTTTGGTCTCTTTATCCATCATATTATTGGCAAGGGCCGCGAAGCATTTGAATTTGCCCTGGAAAATCCGGCAGAAGCGTCTGTCTTTTTAAAAGATTTTTCACTGGAAAAGGCATTTTTTCATACGGCTATTTTCTGGTTTGACATGCTGGTCTATCAGGCGCGAAAGATCCGTTGGGGGCAACGCTCTCAACCCGCAGAACCACCGTCAGAGGTTATACCTGGTTTTGCTGATTTACTCCCGTTTCTTGGCCAGCAATTCACGGAAATTGGTGAGGAAAACTGGCCTGCGATACACAAAGATGAGCGGAATGGCGAATGGAAAGTCTACGAGGTCAATGAGCAGGGAAAGGTGTGGTCAGGATCTGTGGAAAAGGTATAAGTATGAGAAGTATTTCGCTGCCCAATGGGATGGAAATTTCAGTAAATAACAGCACCGAAGCAAAGATCCTTTACTACGAAATTTTCACGACAGGAACCTATGCAAAGCATGGAATAAAGGTTTCCCCGGGTGATTGTGTTTTTGATGTGGGCGCAAACATTGGTATGTTTTCAATGTGTATTGCCAGTCAGTTTCCGGATTTGACACTATATGCCTTCGAACCGATTCCTGAACTCTTTTCTATTTTACAGTCGAATGCTAAAAAACATTTGGAGCGAGCCCGCTCCTATAAACTTCTTAAAACAGGGCTTTCCGATTCTTTTAAAAAAGCTGAATTTCAGTTCAGCAGCAAAATGAGCATTGCTGCAGGAATGTACTCAGCAGATGTGGACGGCAATGTATCCCAAAAAGCGGGGCTGAACCCGTGGCTCCGGGCCATCATCGCAGACGGCGAAAAGACCGGAATAATTCCTGCAAAAACATCCAGGCTGCTTCAGAACCTTCTTTTAAAACGCACTACACGCCTGGCGACCGCGATTGGCCTGGCGATTCCCTTCACACTCTTTCTTATCGTTTTAAAAGCGAGTTTTAAAAAAGTAGAATGCGAGCTTCAGCCCGTATCAAATATCATCAAGAACGAGAACATTAGCCGTATAGACTTGATGAAAATTGATGTGGAAGGCGCTGAATTTGACGTTTTACAAGGTATTGCTGACGGCGACTGGCCAAAGATCCGGCAATTTGTAATAGAAGTACACGACATCGACAATCGTGTAAAAGCTATGACAGAGTTTTTACAAAGCAGGAATTACACCGTTGTTGTTGACCAGGAAGACTGGGAGCTGCACAAGCTCATGAATATTTATACTATGTACGCGCACAGGCCCTAATCACCCAATTCCCTTTAAAGAATTAATCTTTATTATCACCTTTAAAAAAAACATGAGCCAGTCGGGGAAGTATCCAGCAAAGGCACAACACATTGTCATAGCAGCGTATGGCACGCTCGGCGACGTTTACCCTTTTTTGCAACTTGGGCTTGCCCTACAGCAGCGCGGACACAGGATCACAATTGCTACGAGCGATATTTACCGGGAAACTCTTGAAAAGATCGGCCTGACCTTTTTCCCGATGCGGCCTAACCTGGACGGCCTCGGACAGACATTGGATGAATTCGGCAAAAAACTGATGGATCCTACGAAAGGCTCTGAATTTATCTACCGTGAAGTGTTGATCCCTAATCTTCGCGACAGCTATGCAGATCTGGCCAAAGCTGCTGAAGGCGCAGACCTGCTTGTAACGCATCCTTTGGTGCTCGCAGCATCTCTCCTTTCTGAGAAGACAGGTATTCGCTGGATTTCAACTGTACTTGCTCCGCTTTCATTTTCGTCAAAATATGATCCGTCGGTGTTTACAGTCAATCCTTTTCCTGATCCTCAAAAGCTGCCAGCATTTGTCGTTGGCTGGATTATTTCAGCGATTAAAAAAAGTATCTGGCACTGGATGCAGCCAATCCAGGAGTTTCGCGCTGAACTCGGTCTTCCGCCCGGAAAAGACCCGCTTTTTGAAGGACAGCATTCACCTCACCGCGTCATGGCCCTGTTCTCAAAGGAATTCGCAAAGCCCCAGCGAGACTGGCC
>DASPKH010000228.1:0-5997 GCA_035628175.1 Patescibacteria group bacterium | reverse complement strand
TAATTTCTTAATCATTATCCTTCACCGTTACATCGAGCTGCACCATTACCGGGCAGTGGTCGCTCACCTTCTGCGCTTCAGCTTTTTTTAAAGAACTGTTGAAATTATACAACTGCTCGCTACCGGTTTTAAAACGTGTTTTGGCTGACTTTGAAACAACGATTTGGTCAATCGCATAGAGCGCGCCCTTCCAGCAGCTCCGTGTGTCATATGTGAGGAACTCCAAATTTTCATTTGAAAGAATGGGCGTCAGGCTTGCATTTGTTTTCCTGCGGGGAAAATCATTCATATCGCCAACGATAATCAGGTCGTGTTCCTTTCCGTTTTTTAAAAGCGAGTCTGCCCAAAGAGAAACCGCCCTCGCCTGCTCGAAGCGTAACTGCCGTGCTTCCCTACGCATTTCGGCGGTGGAGTCATAGCGCGATGTACTTTTAAAGTGCACGCTCATCATCAGCCAGTCGAAATTCCCTTTGCGGCACTGCACCACATAGCCAGGGCGGGTTCTACGCGGGCGAACAGACACCGGGCCATATTCGCCAATTGGCGTCACGCTGATCTCCTTTTTAAAAAGAAAACCGACATTTTGCGCTGCCCCACCTTTGCCAATTACATATTTGTAGCCTGGCAAAAATTGTAAAACACGCTCGACCGCCGCTCCGTTCTCAATTTCCTGCAACCCCAGAATATCAGGGTTTGCCTGAGCAATCACATCGGCAATTCGCCGGTAATCCTCGTCGGTGCGATCAGTCCTATCGCGTATGCCATCACCGAGCCATGCGATATTAAATGTACCGACTTTTACAGAATTTGGATCAGATTCCAAAACCTGGACCGGGTCGGTGGATTGTCGACCCTTTGCGTCAGGCCGGCCATCTTCGGATGGAGTACAGGCTTTACAATATATAAGCACAAGGGCAGCCGCGATAACGCCTGCTGCCCTTGAAATTTGTCGTTTTGTCATTGTTTTAAAAATTCATGAACTTTTAAAAACCTTTCTTTTAAAACTATTTTCCTGTCAGGAGCGCTTTTAAAACATAACCCGCAATTTGTGGATTTTCTTTTAAACGGCGCGTGGAATAGCCATACCAGTCATCGCCAAACGGTACGTAAATCCGAACCTTATGTTCTTTTTTGATAAGATCGTCGCGTCTGTCTTCGCGCACTCCGAGTAGCATCTGAAATTCGTAATTTTTCTTTGAGATTTTTTCGCCCTTTATGTACTGCTCAGCAAAGGAAATCAGGTTGTCGTCATGTGTAGCAATGCCAACGGGCATTTGGTTTTCGATGAGTATTTTTAAAAGCTTTTTGTAATTTGCACGGATCTCATCCGGATTTTTAAAGGCAACATCAGGAGATTCTACATAAATTCCCTTGCACAGCCGCACGCTAGCATTATAATCGATAAGTGATTTAATATCCTTTTCACTGCGTTTTAAATATGCCTGGATCACTACGCCGACATTGTCATATCCATCTTCACGCAGCCGTTTATAGAACTTTAGCGTTGTATCGGTATATGGCGTATTTTCCATGTCCATCCGCACAAATATCTTTGACTGCTTTGCCTGTTCGACAAGCTCTTTTACATTTTCATAACCAAACTGTTTATCAATATCAAGGCCAAGAGAGGTGAGTTTTACTGAAAGGTATGCCGGGAGTTTATGCTGGCGGATTGCCTCCACTACCTGTGCGCTCATTTCGCGAGAATGTTCGGCTTCTTCACGGTTACGAACAAATTCACCAAGTACATCAATTGTTGCTGTAGCTCCGGCTTTTTCAAGGCGTTTAGTAGTTTGCACAGCGTCGTTGAGTGTATCACCTGCGATATAGCGTTTGGCAACGGCTTTGACTATGGATTTCGGAACAATTGGTAAGGTTTTGGCGATAAGTGCGTTAAACATAGTATATGTTTTAAACTGTAACTGCGCTTTTAAAAGCTTTTAAAATAAAAATGTCATCCCGGTTACTCCACATCTTTTAAAGATCTGCAAGTAATCAGAATGACAAAATTACTCAAGAAAAACGGATTTAGGAATTTTTAAAAATAACTTTTTAAAAGATGTTTTAAATTACCGAACAATACGGAGTGGAGCTGAAACTTGTGCTGTACCACTCTTTATCACAAGAAGATATACACCCTGCGGCACTTCTGAGAGATTTAGACGAATAGCGCGCTCACCAGTTGCTCCCTGTGAAGAGTAAGTAGTTGTGAAAAGAACTTTTCCAGTCACATCTACTATTTCAAGTGTCGTCATACCACTTCCTGCAAGCTCATTAGCCGAAAGTGTTACCACAGCCTCATCACGGGCCGGATTAGGAGTAATACCCGAGATTGCAAGTCCATTAGATTCAGCGACAGCATCATCTACACTTGAAACCAGATCAAGTTCAAAGGGAGCATCGCTCTTATCAAGTTCCTGATCTGTGGCAGCATTGACAATCCGCATAAGAGCATTTGTGGAAACATCTTCCGGTACAGTCCACTGGAAGGCACCGAGCGAAGCATCAAGCGGTATATTCGGGCGACGAACCGCTTTCCAGGTTTGACCGCCATCAACAGAATATTCAAGTGTAATTCTTGAGACAAAATCAGAGTTCCAGGCGATCCATACACGCGCTCCACGCCCCCACTTCTCACCACCATTGGGAGAAATAAGCGTTCCGGCAGAAGTACCAAGCGAAAATGGCTGGCTGCTGGAGATGATTCTTCCTGAAGTATCAGATACTCTGATTATTGCAGTAGAAGTTTCATTAGCAGGAACCGTCCATTTGTATAAAGAACTACGAAGATTTTCAGCAACCCATATCCATGGCGCCTGGCCTGTTGGGGAATAATCGATATTAATGACTGGAACAAGCTGGCTATTCCATTTAATATCTACTATTTCACCATGTCCAAGACGCTCTCCACCGGTAGGATATGTAAGGGAAAGAACCGGCATTGCGATACTCATTGAAGCTTCAGTTTGATCATACACGGAAGGATTTGTTACATCAGACACGCGCACAAGGAAAGTAGTAGAGCTTAGTTTTGGCACAGTCCAACGAATTTTGCGTTCAGTTGCAGCAATATTATCCTCCACGGTTACCCATGATGTTCCGTTATCTGTAGAATATTGGACCCTAACCATGTTAATTCTTGCAGAAGTCCAGCGTATTTCATCCTCTGCCCCTGCAATGAGATTTTGACGGCCAACAGGATACTGCATATAAACAGCAGGATTTTTTGGTGGAGCTAAGCAGATCTGTGAACCCGCTCGTGCACTTTCAGCACCGGCACGGATTACTGCCTGTGGGCGCGGTCCGAATGTAAGCTGCTCAAGATGAGAAAACTGTAGGTTACAGTAACTCATAATCGTTCCGATACCATTTGATGGAGCCCGTGGTTCACCATTACTTGCAGCATCAGGTGTCACATATGGCCCCGGACGGTTAGAAACACATGAATCAATTGGAGGGTCATAGCCATTAATACCTTCACTGCCATACTTGTGCGTATGAGGAGACCCAAAGATATGGCCAGTTTCATGTGCGATAAGTTTTACTTCTGACACATATCCTAAAGCTGGAAGACCAACATTATAATTAAAGACAAGATTTACACCATATGCTTCACTAGGACGGCAAAGTGTACGAAGATACGCAACACCTGCTACTACCTGGCTTGATCCGTTAGAAGGTGGCGGCCCTGCCAGTAGATGTGCCATATGACGCGGGTAATTTACACTCCGGTTCCAGTGATCCTTGATTTTTGGAAGCAATTCGTGCCCGCTTGTCAACCCGTTATAAGGATCAGTTGTAGGGCTGTCATAAATATTCACAATATTCAGATGAAGTACTACGTTTATTTCCTCTTCATATACCCGGCTTACGAGGCCATACAAAGTAGTGACATATGCAGCTGTTTTTTCGTAATCATTATTAAACCTTCGCGCAAAAGTATTTGCTACGTCTACACCTACCTGTACCTCGAGAAGTTCACTAGAAAGTGCGCGCTCCCCTGTCTTCATCATTTTTTCCATATCCGGTACTTCATCCGAAGCTCCGCAAATCCAATTATTACTACCTAAATCACGTGCGACATTCTCACTATTAGCTAGTACGTGATCATGTTTTTTCCCTGTATTTTCAAGCTTCGGAGAAACAACAAATTGTTGTCCATCACCACGGCGGACCATACCGGTAATGTCCCCTTTAAAATACGTCAGGTAGATACTAGATTTTTTCTCTCCATCAACGAACCCTTCATAGGAAATAATATTTGGCGCTTTGGCGGGACGCATTCCATCCTTAGTACCCACCATCCATTGTGTTTCGCCATCTGCTACAGGTCGGGCGGGACGCAGGTATACAGTTTTGGTTTCAGAAATGCCTACAGGGAAATCACGGATTTCAAGAGATTTTACTCCTGAATGGAAGATATTTGTAGCAATTGCTTCATCAATGGAAAAAGCACGATTGCGCTCTGCATTTAAAGGCATATCCTTTAGCGCTTTGCCGTATTCTATAAAGGATTTTCCCTGGAAAACCCGGGGTGAATCCGACGCCTTTACGCTTCCTGCAATCAGAAAGACACCCGTGGCGAGAGAAAGAAATAGTTTTTGCATACCCATAAGACTATGTTAAGATAAATATTTATTATGTGGTTATGTAAACCTACCCTACTGCTGCAGAGATAGCTGAATTACCATATGTGGCGTGATGTATCAGATTACACGAAAGAGATTTGAAAAGATTATATTAGGAACTTCTTACTTTAACGTATTATTGTAAACGGGTAGATATATTCAGTTACCATACCGCCATTCAGTACTAAGTAATATGCACCCTGAGATAGATTATGCAATTCCACATCTATTGTGTGTGCTCCTTCCCGTATTTCATCAATTGAGTTCACAGGCAATGATTTACCGGAAGCTGAGACAATGGAGGCTTTGACAGTAAATGAAGAAGAGCTTGAATAAGCAAGTGTCAATCGCGAGCCATTGGTGCTTATTGAACTTCTCTCAATCCCAAAGACAGGGATTGCACCACCAGCATCGTTAGTAATGCTAGTCATCACTGAGTCAATTATAGAAAAAGCCCCACTGCTTGCGACAAGTTGTGTCCGGTCTGCATCATTGAGTATTCTCACCATTGCTGAACCCGATGTTGTATCCGGTAATCTCCAAGTAAAGGAACCCGAATCCGCATTTATTGGTGCGAGTCTTACTCGCCTCCAGGTCTGACCATTATCCAAGGAAAACTCAAGAACTACACGGCGAACATAATCTGATACCCACTGGATTTTCTGCGTGGAATTCCCCTGCCATTTCTCTCCGCCATTCGGTGAGATCAATATTGCGTGTGGCCGATTAACCGAAAATACTCCACTTTGGGATATAAGGGTATTGTCATTAGCCGAAACAATGCGGATCATACCCTGATCAGTAACCGTATCAGCTACATTCCAACGATAAAGGCTTTCGTTATGACCACTGACAATCCTCTTCCATGTTTTGCCTGCATCCGGTGAGTAATCCACATGTACCCGCTCAACTAGGTCTTTTGTCCATGAAATATCAAGAACTTCAGAAAAACCGATTTTTTCACCACCTGATGGTTTTTTCAGAGCAATTACAGGTTTTTGTACCGAAAATGTTGTAATGCTTGTATCTCCAACATTTGGTTTCAAAGGATCATAAATCCGTACAAGTACTTCACTGTAATTTTCGGCAGGGGTTTGCCAGAGATACCTTCGGGTGATAGCAGGAACATCCTGTGCAATTGCAATCCATGACTGGCCTTTATCCGTCGAATATTCTATATTTACGGCGCTTGCTCTTGCCGACGTCCAGCGAATTTCTTCTGTGCTACCAGAAACGATCCTTGTATTTCCTAATGGATTCTGGAGGAGAAGCATTGGGCCTTGAGGCGACACAAGGCAGCGTTCAGCACCTTCGCGAATTACCTGCCGGGGCCTCGGTCCAAATGTAAGCTGCACTCCACCTGAATTGA
>DASPKH010000227.1:0-32928 GCA_035628175.1 Patescibacteria group bacterium | reverse complement strand
AAACCCCGAAGCTGACAAACAATGGTTTGAAAATTGGGTGGCTGAGCTTGAGGGCTTAAACAGGAAAAAGTACGAACGCATTGAAGTTCAAACCGCGCTCGGGAAAACGCATGTCTGGGCGCTGAATTCCGATAAAAAGTTTTTAAAAACGCTGGTGATTTTTCCCGGAGCGCGCACCACAGCATTGTTTTGGGATTTTGATAATTGCCTCCAACCGCTCGAAAAAGACTTCCGGATTTTCCTTGTAGAAACGAACGGGCTGCCGAACCTGAGCGACGGCAATACGCCAGAGATAAAATCTAAAGGTTTTGGCGAATGGGCGTCGGAGGTTTTTAAAAAGCTGGACATTAAAAAAGCGTATATCGCTGGTGCGTCTTTCGGCGGGCTGATCTGCATGAAACTCTGCATTACAGCGCCCGAAAAAGTGGAAGCAGCTTTCCTGCTCAATGCCGGATGTTTGCAGCCTTTTTCGCTCACTTTTAAAAACCTGTATTACAATCTCCTCCCCATTATTTCTCCGACAGCAAAGAATATTTCAAAATTCCTGGACGCTGCGGTCTTTTGCAAACCGCACCATGCGCTTCCGCCCCAATTTGAAAAGCTGCTCATAGACTATGAAGTCTTTGCACTCACCCGCTACAAGGATAATACACAGAAGCCGTATTTCATGGGTGATGAGCTTTTAAAAGTTACGACGCCGGTGATCCTGATCCAGGGCGATAAGGACTTGCTTTTTCCAGTTGAAACGTCAATTGCAAATGCGAAAAATAAAATTTATTCTTTAAAAGAAGTGATTGTGATGCCAAATGTCGGGCATGGAATTGAAACGTATAAAAAGGCCGTTGCGGCGATTGGTGAGAAGATTGAAGAATTGGTTTGAAGACTCCCTCTACATTATTTTGAAAAGCTGGTTTTTAAAAAGAACCAGCTTTTTTGCTTTTTAAAACTCTGGACAAACAACTGCATATCCCTGCAATGTTAAAAAGAAACTGAATTTCACCTCTGATTTGTTGTATATAGAGCAATGAATCTCAAAATTTTATACACCGTAAAAACTACCTTAAACTTATACACATGGGATTACTTCTCACCTATCTTTTCATTGCATTAGTCACGTCGTTTGTCTGCTCGATAATGGAGGCCGTATTGCTTTCTACCTCACAGTCATATTTAAAAAGCAAAGCGGATGAAGGCGATAAAAATGCAGAAAATTTCGTAAAGCTAAAAGAAGATATAGACAAGCCACTATCGGCAATACTTTCGCTGAATACCGTGGCGCATACGGTGGGTGCAGCGGGCGTGGGCGCGCAAGCCAATATCGTATTTGGCGAGGCATATTTTGGCATTGTATCTGGTGTGCTCACTATCCTAATACTGGTGCTGACAGAAATTATCCCGAAAACCCTTGGCGCGACGTACAGCCGGGTGTTGATGCCGATAAGTGGCAAAATCATCAAAGCAATGATATTCATTACCTATCCTCTCGTTGTTATCTCAGCGGTTCTTACAAAGATTATGTCTCGAAACGAAAAAGAGCTGTCCACAAGCCGCGAGGAAATCTCCGCGCTCGCCAGCATCGGAAAGGAGGAAGGAATATTGGCAGATAAGGAAAACAAGATCATTCAAAACCTTATCAAGCTTAAAGGTATAAAGATCACAGAAATAATGACCCCAAGGATAGTGGTCGTCATGGCAGATGAGGAAATGACACTACAGGAATTTTTAAAAAACAAGGACTTTATGCATTTTTCAAGGATACCGCTCTACCAGAATAACCGGGATAATATAACAGGATATATTTTTCGCGAATTTGTCTTTGAAAAACTGGCTGAAGACCAGTTTGACCTGAAGCTGAAAGATATTAAAAGACCAATCGCTGAATTTACGGAAAATACAACGCTTTTTGCTGCGTGGTCAGAGCTTTTACATAAAAAAGAACACATTGCGCTTGTAGTCAATGAGTTCGGCGGAATGGATGGCGTCCTTACGCTAGAAGACATTATCGAAACACTGCTTGGCTTTGAGATCGTGGATGAAAAAGACCAAGTGGAAGACATGCAGAAGTTTGCCCTTGAGCGATGGAAAGCACGGCAGAAAAAATATGAGATGATTAATAAGGGGTAAGAAGAGTTTTTAAAATTTCGTACTGTATTGTTTGGTAGAATTGAAAGTGGTTTTTAAGGCCGTTTTTTTTAAAGAACCGGCTTTTTGTTTTTTTAGAAAGATGTTGAAGAATTTTAAATTAAATGGTTAATTTAAGAAATTATGCTATTATTCCTTGCAACAAATTTGGAACTTCTACGATATATTTAGATATTTACCTAAATATATAAATACAATGAATGAACTTTTTAAAGCTTTAAATGATGAGACGCGGCGGCAGATCCTCGACATGCTGCGCGAAAAGAGCATGACTGCAGGTGATATTGCCGATAGGTTCAATATCTCAAAGCCGAGCATTTCTCATCATCTCGATATTTTAAAGCGCGCTGAACTAATCAGCAGCGAGAAGCAGGGGCAGTTCGTGATCTATAGCATCAACACAACGATCATGGAAGACCTGCTGCAATGGATTTTAACCTTTAAAAAAGAACAACCATGAAAACACCATTTTTAAAAGAACTGCCGCTTTTGCTTATTATCGCCGTGCCGTTTGTGTATCTTGCCCTTATCTGGAATTCACTGCCGGAGGTGGTGCCGATACACTGGGACCTTTACGGCAGGCCGAATGGCTGGGGCAGTAAGGCCGAACTCATTCTTATTCCTGTATTGCTGCCACTCCTGATATACGTGATCATGACGTTTGTGCCGAAGTTTGATCCGAAAAAGAAGATCGAAACCATGGGGAGCAAGTTTCAGGATCTGAGGCTCATTCTCACGATTTTCATGTCAGCGCTGGCAACGTTTATAATTTATACTGCAACCGGCACCTCTGCGCCAAGCTTTAACTATATCGCAATTTTCCTCGGATTGCTTTTTGCTGTTTTGGGTAATTATTTTCAAACGATAAAGCCGAATTATTTCATCGGCATCCGTACGCCATGGGCGCTGGAAAACGAGGAGGTCTGGCGCAAAACCCACCAACTTGGCGGGAAATTATGGTTTGCCGGCGGCCTCGTGATCATACTGGCAGGATTGTTTTTAAAAGAGGAAATTTATATCGTGGTATTCATTGGCATTACCATTCTGCTGGTGGTGGTCCCGTTTGTGTATTCGTATCGCGAATTTAAGAAGATGAGTAAGCCTGTATAAGTCCTTTAAAAACCTAAAAAAACTATGAAAAAACTATTTGCTTTTCTTCTCTTCGCTCTTGCACCGAACTTCGCACAGGCGCAGCACACGCAAAATGTAACGTTTACACACGTGGATAAGATCGTAAATGCGACCTTTACGGCGCCTTCGCTAATGGGAAAATTCCCCGTGATTATCATCAATCCGGGGAGCGGGCCGAATGACCGTGATGGCACGATTCCCATGCAGGGCGGAAATATACAATGCCTTTATCCGCAGCTTCTTGGTACAACACTGAAATCATATAAGGGACTCGGTGATGCGCTTGTAGGGGCGGGTTATGCTGTTCTGCGCTACGACAAGCTGGAATACACGTATTCTACCTCGCTCGGCGAGCTCACCTTTAAAAAGCTGTGGCTGCCTGTGGAAAGCGCGATAAATTATGTAAAAACACGCGCCGATGTGGACACGAGCCGTATTATCCTACTCGGACACAGCGAAGGCGCGGCGCTAATTCCGATAATTGCTGAAGGACGCACGGATGTAAGAGCGCTGATCTCGCTTGCAGGTGCGCGAACGCCATTTGACTCGCTGCTGGCGTACCAACTTGTGTATATTGCCGAGCGGTGCAGCGGCGATGTGACAATGGCAAAAATGCAGTCGGCGCAGATCCTTCGGTATTTTCATCTTATTCGCTCGAATACATGGAATGCGAGTACACCGCCGCTTTTTGGTGTTCCCGCGGCGGTGTGGGGTGACTATGTCCGTGCAACGGACTCTGTCGCGCTTCGCTACAATCGCGCGAATCTACCTGCGCTTTTTGTCGGCTTGGAACAGGATTTTAACGTTCCCCCAGCGGAGCTTGCACGCTTTAAACATGATGTGAGGATCACAAAGGATTTCTGGAACATTCCCGGGCTGAACCACTACATGACGCCAAATGACGATCCACATGTTTCAAAAGCGCTCGCCGATACGATCATCTACTGGTTGCACCAGCAGGGAATTTCAACCGGAATCCGCAGCGAGAAGAAAGATCGTGGCGAACTATTAAAAGTTGCGCCGAACCCGTTTACACAGCAGTTCTCCGTTTCCCTTTTAAAAACTTCCGCGCACAATGTGGAAATCAGCGTAAAGAATATTCTTGGGCAGGAAGTTGTGAAACATTTTTTAAAAAGCGACGGCGAAATTTCGCGGGCGACATTTAACGGCGACAATCTTCCGCCGGGTGTGTATTTGCTCGATGTGCATATAGATGGTGAGCGCGTGACGCAGAAAGTTGTAAAGCAATGAAGTATTTTAAAGAATACGGACTTTTAAAGAATTTTTACGTAAGTAAGATTTGAGTAATATTGCCTTATGACAATATACTTTCACGAAAATTCGTTCGTCACAGGGATATAGAGCTACGCGTGCAGCAGATGCGCACGTTTTTAAAAATCCATGGTATTTCACTCATGATCTTAGCCATCTTGACACCAACCGAGATCTTCCGCCTTAGCGTGGAATGCATCTTCGAATGTCAATACAAGCTTGGGAATGGCACGGCAAAACCGTGGGATTCTAACGAGCTTCGGCGCTGGATCCGTGCTTTAAGCGAATTTACTGACGAGGATTACGCCGAGTGCGGCAGGTCATGGGCCGAGGTGTCTTATATTATGAACTACGCCCGCGCCACCAAAGACGCCATAGACCAGCTTTACCTCAATAAAACTCCCTGGGTACCGCCAAAGCCACATCATATGACGTTTTAAGAAAGCCGGTTTTCTTTTGAAGAGGAACTGGCTTTTTTGTTTTTGGAAATTGGCGGCTGGTGGTGTAGATTGTATTTATAAGGAGTTCCGGTAAATACGCAATTTTTGTATAAACTTTTAAGAACCATTTCCTATGGCATTAATATTTTTAGGGCTGCGCTCTTTGTGGGCAAACTCTGATGCCTGACGAGGAAATAACAGGGCTACCTCCTATATCAGACACTGAACATCCTCTACATAAATATTTTGACTGCGGATTCCATTTGCAATGCTTTGAGAAGTGGGATAAGAAGGAGGAAATATTTAAACTTATTAAAGAAGAAAGGCAAAAATTTAAGGAGTCAGAATATTTTAAGGAAATGGCTGCAAAACATGGGATTCCAAAATGGTTGGATGAAGATTTTAAAATATGAGTAAAACGCTGTCCATGCGCCGTTGCTCCAAACTGTTAAAAACTTTTTTTAAAAACCACCTTCTGCAACTTTTTCCCGACATCCTACACACACATCATAGAAACACGATTTTTTAAAAACGCATAACGCTATACGAGCACATGCCGGACGCACGCCAGAATAATGAATTCATGCAGCTTCTCGGGCCGCACTACGAGAGCCTCTACAGGTTCGCGCGCTCGATGGCACGGACGCGTGCAGAGACCGACGACCTCGTGAGCGAAACGCTGCTGGCGGCACTCACGGGTTTTAAAAACCTGAAAGAGCGGCAGAATTTTAAAGCGTATCTTTTTACAACGGCGTCGCGGATTTTTAAACGGCAGCAGTGGCGGTTCATGCGTTTCCTGGAGTTCTCAGCGAATCATCGTCAGTCCCATATCGCGGGCGAAACTGCGCCTGATATTTCTACTGATGTGGCGCTCCTGCACGATGCTCTAAAAAAGCTGCCTTTTAAAACGCGTGAGGCCGTGACGCTTTTTGAAATATCGGGTTTATCGCTGGAGGAGATCGTAGTGATACAGGGCGGCACGCTTTCGGGCGTGAAATCGCGTGTAGCGCGTGGCCGTCAGCAACTGGCGAAACTGCTAAAAGTAGAAGATTCGCCACTTTTAAAAAAAGGTTTTTTAAAGAAGACGCAATATGATGTGATGCCTGTGGAGGTAAGAATATGAATGCTTTTAAAAACAAAAAGACGCAGCTAGATGAATATTTCGCCGAGGCGCGCACGAGTTCAAATATTCCGGCGGCGCAGCATCTTTTAAAAACTTCTGCTCCACGAAATCTTTTTAAAAATACTGCTACGAAAATTAGTTTTGCAGGAGTGGCTACCGTTGCGTTGACGTCGTTTTTCCTTTTAAAAGATGCTGCGATTAGACGACAGGACAATCTTTTACAAGGGGCAACAGAAGTTGCTCAGCAGGAGAATTTCATACAGGAAACTGAGCAGCAAAATGTGGCAGTTGAGGCGCCTGCGCAGAACCCGGAAAAGAGTGTTTTAAAAACGGCATCTGGCGTAAAACCTGCTATAAAAAGTTACCCACATGCACCAAAATCTGAACCTCTCTGGCGGGAAATTGCAACACCACAGAAGTCGGACAATAAGCAACAGAGTGCGATCCCACTTTTGGAGCTGGATGCTGTTGAGCTGAAAAGACTGGGGATTGAGGTTTTAAAAGATGGAGACTTTGCGTTTACATTTGCTCATACCAATGTTCATTCTACGGTGGTAGCTACAACCAAGAATATTTATCCCCGCCCAGTTATTCGTGAAGTCCCATGGCACGAACATTTGAAAAATCCTCCCCCTTCATTTGTGCCGATTCGTATCACAGATAATACTGGTAATAAAGAATTTTTTTCTGCTGCGAACGATATTGTGCAAAAGCTTGAAGAAGCAGAAATGCCCGATAAGCTAAAGGAATTTTATCAGTATGCTTCTCGAAATGCAATAACGCCAGAGATTAAGGAGCTTATTGAAACTTGGCATATTCGCTCAAAGACAATTTGCGACAGCGTCAATCGCCTTTCGGAGTATCTCCCGATCAGGGCTGGAAATTTTATTGTCTGGTACTCACCAAGTGAAGAAGTTCTAGAGCGTCTCCCCAACTACATTGTTACGTCTATCCGTACCGAGCTTTTGGGAAAAAGCGCGATTATCCAGATGGAGGAATTCCACGAAAGATATCCGACAAGTGGTTTTTGCTATTTAGATTTGTGCGAGAAGACCAATGGCGCGATTGCCTGTTCTAAGGTATATCCTAACCCCGCTGCGGATAAACGAACAGCTGTGAGCTATGAGCTAGCCGAAGCACGGAATATTACCCTTGCTTTATTTGACCTTTCAGGCAGGAAATTGCGGGATCTTTCGTCTGTGCAGCCCCGAAGTGAAGGAAAACACGAAGAAGAGATTTCACTCGTTGGAATTGACAAGGGAATTTATTTAATTGCAATTCTGACTGATAAAGGCGAAAAACTGAGCCGTCGCCTCATCGTTGATTAATTTATTTTTAAAATTTTATATAATAAACAGAGGTTTTTTATGAAGAAATTACTCACATTCGCTTTTGCAGCTTTTTGTGCGGCTGCTACTGCCTATGCACAGCCGAAAATCCAGGTTGCAGGTGGAGATACGCACGACTGGGGTAAAGTAAAGCCGACACAATCACCACTTTCCACGGTTTTAAAAATTACTAATGCTGGCAACGAAGAGCTGAAGATCAACGACGTAAAAGTAGGCTGTGGCTGTACCACAACGGGCCTCGAGAAAAAAGAACTCGCGCCTGGAGAAACTACATCCATGACCGTTTCACTAAATGTAGGAACAAATACCGGTGGCGTGACAAAAAGCGTTTCCATTTTGAGCAATGACCCTGAGACTCCTACAAAGCTCGTGCTGTTAAAAGCTGAAGTAGTGCGTGCACTTCAATTCGTACCTGCTCAGTATCTATCGTTTACGGACATGAAGCTCGGCAGCGAATCAACAGCGAAAGTTACTATTAAGAATCTTACAAACGAAGATATTGTTCTCTCGGATATTGAAACTACAAACGGAATAAAACACAATCTGAAAGGGCAAACAACCATTAAAGCAAATAGTGACCTCGAAATCGTTGCTCGTGTGAAGCCACAGCAAAAAGGATACTTTAATGGTACTTTAAAAATGAAGAGCTCTAATGCAGAAATGCCGGTGATAGAGATTTCTGCCTGGGGACAGGTTCCGGATGCTACATCACCAGTGTTTATGAATAAATAACCTGCTAAAACCTTTTTAAAAGCCGGAAATGCATTTTAGCATTTCCGGCTTTTCTTTAATCTATCTGACACTCAGCAAAAGTACTAATCTTTACAAGAGCTTTTGCATCGCAGCAGTACCTTGTATACAATTTCGTAAATACGCTTAGAATCCCAACACAATTTAGCAATATTTCACGTGACTGAAACTGCTATTTCTCTAGCACAAAAGGTTCACAACCGCACTGTTCTTTCACGATGGGGATAGCTTTTTCGGCAGCTTCGCGCGAGGAATAGTCGCCAATGGTTACTGCATATGTGCGCTCTGCGCCGGACACCTTCGGTAAAACAGCAGCACGAAGACGTTTGTTTTTAAAACGTGTTACCTCTGCTTCAGCAGATTCCAGCAGAACATAGCTTCCCACCTGGAGGGTGTAGCGGCGAGGCTTTTCAATCTGTTCAGCGCTTTTCGAAGCGCCATTTACAGGCGCTTCAGATGTTGGTGAAATTGTCTTTGATGTTGTTGTTGCATTAGCACTGGATAATGTGCGTACTAACCGGGGAGGGCCAACTGTAGCGCGAACAATCTCTGTAGCTGATAGCAGGAATTCTGATGTGGAATAATTCTCTCTATACTGCTGCAATTCTGCATGTGCGCGTGCAGTATCACGTTTTAAAGCATAGTATTGAACGATCCGCCACTGCGCGTCATCAGCCCACTCGCTCTCAGGAGAATTTTGAACGATCGATTCATATGTAGTGAGCGCCTGCACTGCATTATCAAGGATAATCGCATTTAAAAAAATCACACCTACATCACCCGGATAATTTTTTAAAAGTTCAGGCATTGAAGCACGCACCTCATCTATCCTGCCACGGGCTACAAGACGAAGTTTGCTATTGACCAGAGCGGACGTTTGCGCCAGCACATCACCACTCACAAAAAGAAATATGAGGGCAAAAAAAATTTTTAACATTGTGTAAGTATTTTTAAAAGTATGGTGATTTTTAGTGCTGATTTTTAAAATCTCTACAACGATTGGATTTTTAAAGAATTTTTTTTTGTTGCAAAACTACTGTAGTCAGCGCCGTTTTGAAAACGGATTGTCTTTAGCGAAATTCGTAAATTGCACGAATTCTTTTTCCATAACAACCGACATCGGACAACTTTTAAAACCATGAGAATTTTAGTAGCAGCAGGTGGTACAGGCGGACATCTTTTTCCAGCGATTGCAGTTGTAGAAGAACTGGAGCATATCACCGGCAAAAAATGTACAGCGGAATTTTTCGGTTCGCAGGGAAAGATCGAGACACGTGTGGTACCTGAACTTGGCTACAAAATCCATATTCTGCCGATAAAAGGCGTGAGCAATTTAAAATCTATACAGGGCGCGATTTTTTTTGCTAAACTTTTTGCGTCGTTTTTTGAATGCCGCGATGTCATCGCTGATTTCAAACCGGATGTTATTCTCTGTACGGGAGCCTATCTCAGCTATCCTGTCGGCCTTGCCGCCCGTTTTCAAAAAGCTCCGCTCGTGCTCATGGAATCCAATGTTTTTCCCGGAAAGGCGATCCGCGCCCTAGCCGGAATTGCGAAGAAAATTATTGTGTCATTCGAGGGCAGTCGCGAATATTTTTCAAAAAATGAGCAGGACAAGATCGAAGTACTTGGCAATCCTGTTCGCTCCGGGATCCGCGCCACACCGGACAAAACCGAAGCGCGGGGATTTTTTGGTCTAAAACCAGATGTGCCGACAGTACTTGCCGTTGGTGGTTCGCTTGGTGCAAAATCTATTAATGAAGCACTGGAGAAAATTGTAAAAAAGCCGGGTTCACCTTTTAAAAACATTCAACTTATCTGGCAGACGGGCTCGACTTTCCAAAGTTCGGGCGATTTTGGCGAAAATATATGGGTAAACCAATTCATCAAAGATATGCCACATGCATACGCAGCTGCTGATCTCGTGATAGCTCGCGCCGGCGCTACGACTCTTGCCGAACTTTCTGCTATCGGCAAACCCAGCATCCTTGTGCCCTATCCTTTTGCTGCGAATAATCACCAGGAGCATAACGCCCGCTACATGGAGGAAAAAGGCGCCTCCCGCATGATCCTTGATAAAGATATGCAGTTGCAGCTTGAAAATGAGGTTCTTGAACTTTTAGAAAATGAGTCAGAGCTTTTAAGAATGTCAGTCGCGGCACGGTCCCTCGGTAAACCTGAGGCTGCAACACAAGCTGCAGAAGTAATACTTTCGCTGACAAAGAAATAATCTGTTTTCATCTCAAACTTTTCCGCTAAATTTGTATAGTTGAAAACAATGTGCACCCTGCAGATTGTGTTTCGACTGTGCAGCGCAGCACTGCATTCACCATTCTTTACTGTCCTTTAAAAGAAGGTATGGCACTATTTCTACCCAAAGTTACAGCATTTATAAAAGATTCTGTAATGCTTGCACTTGCAGGCATAGCACTCCTCATGCCAATAGAGTCATTCTCGCAGGATCCACTTGCACGGCCGCGTTTATACGTAGAAGGTTTTGGGGGCGCATCAAAGTATTTCGGGGAATTCACGGATATCTCCTTTTGGATCGCCGGTGGGATCAATGCATGGTACCGTGTTAATCCGCAATTTTCTGTTGGTGGTTCAATTGGCATAGGGCAGACGCGTTTTCGGGTCGTGAATGACGCTACAGAGTATTATAGCACGCCACAAGTATTAGCCAGAGTCACACCGTTAGATATTCTCGGCCGATGGAATATCCTTCCTTTTGAAACAAGTACGCCATATCTTACTGCTGGTCTGGGCTTCGTCTCATTCGAGGTTCAGTCAGATATTGGTCAATATATTGACTTACGCCGGGTGAATACCGAAACCAAAGCGATTGAGGTAGTTACCCGTAATACCTCACTTACAAATGTGTTTCAGTATAATCTTGGCATTGGATATGAGCTGATGTACTCGCGTAATGTAACTCTAGGCCTGTTTTCACGCTTATATTTCCCTTCGACTGACCTGCTTGACGGCATCCAGTATATCAATAGCAGCAACGATGCATTTCTACTTGCAGGCTTTACAGGTAGCTTTGGTGTTACGTCAGTGACAAGCATGTCTGATATGGATGAAGATGGTGTGCCCGACATGGTTGAAGAATCGCTTGGTACTAATATTGATAAAACGGATACAGACGGCGATGGGCTAAGCGACTTTGATGAGTTGAAGTACCATTCAAATCCACTCAGAGCGGATACAGATGAAGATAATTTGAGCGACCGCGATGAAATAGAAATTTTTAAAACAAACCCGCTTTCCACCGATTCAGATTCTGATGGTCTGCGGGATGACGAAGAAATTGCACAAAGAACAGATCCTTTAAAACCTGACACTGATGGGGATAGCTTCGGCGACTCAGCTGAAATCATGCTTGGGCTGAATCCGCTCGTACCGGAAGCTATGACGCCTGAGTTAATTGAATTAACAGAAGTACGGAGTATCAATGGAATAGAGGTGCGCACTGCAAAATCTACAGCGCGTGATATCCGCTTTTTAAAACAGGAAATTGAAATCGCCCGTGATGAACTTTCGCGTCAAAAAGCTCTCTTGTCAGCTGCTGAAAATCGCCTTACACAGCAGAGTCAGCCAGTCTCCACTTCCCGACATAAGAATCAGCAAGAGGCAGCACAATACCAGCGAAGGATAGATTCTTTAGAGTATGCGCTGGCTACGGCAGCAATCCGCCAGCAGATTGTCCGCGATACAGTTATACTTTCGGGCAATACCGCTACGCCGCGTGTAATCCGCGATACTGTTATTCAGACAAAGGAGGTTGTGCGCGAGATTCCAAAGGAAATCGTGCGTGAAGTAGTAAAGCACGACACGGTTTTTAAAGACCGTGAAGTGGTACGTGAAATTCCAAAGGAAGTCGTGCGTGAAGTTGTTAAACGCGATACAGTCAGGATTGCTTCTGCGCCAAAGGAAATTGTGAAAGAAGTTTTTAAAACAGATACTATTTTTGCAACAAAAGAAGTGGTGCGCGAGGTGCCAAGAGAAGTTGTCCGTGAAGTGGTAAAAAGGGATACTATCAGGATTGCATCTATACCAAAAGAAATTGTACGACGTGATACGGTTTTCCAGACAAAAGAAGTTGTACGCGAGGTGCCAAAAGAGGTAATTCGTGAAGTGATAAAACGCGATACGGTCCGCCTTGCTGCTTCTGAGCCTTTAAAAATTTTTATTCGTGATACGATCTACAAAACCACCGGAGAAGATATTCCTGTAGGGCCTCCCGGCATTGGTAGCGTGCGATTTACACCAAAGCCCATCTACTTTGCACCAAACAGCACGGATCCTGGGAGCGAAGCCGATGAAAGCATTCATTATGTAATCGCTTTTATGCGCGAATATCCGGAAAGTATCGTCGAAATTAGCGGATACGGCGACTCCGTTGGAACACCGGAAGCAAATAAGATCGTGACACAGCGTCGCACGGAAGCTATCGCGCAGCGCCTTATACAGGCAGGAGTAGATCCATCACGCCTTGTGCAGCGTGCCTATGGCAAAGTATTAGCAACGCTTCAGGACGAAAAAGAGCGTCGCGTGGAATTTAAGCTTTTAAAACTTGTACGCTTTTAAAAAATGTAACAGCTTTAGAAAAAGTGCAGTGAAGCCAATAATGTTCCTGGAGAAAATTCAATATGAAACTTCAGGAACATTTTTTGTTTTAAAAGTGTCGTTATAGCTGTACACCAACACTTTTTCGCCTTTTTTTCAAAAAAATTCTCTACATTTGCGGAGAATACAACAGAAAGAAATTTCACACGCCAGATATGAATTCCGAACCGCTTACAGCTCACGGGGAAATACAGTCGTTTTGCTACCAACTCGACTTTTACTGGCAGGCTATCGCCGTGTATGCGGTAGCGCTTCTGGGCTATATTCTATTAAAAGGGACTATCTCCGAATACACCCTGTCGGTCGTTCTGTACGACCCAATCGTCGTGTTGCTGCTGCTGTTTATCAGTGGCTCGGCACTCGGCATGCTTATCAACTGGTGGGCGCGACGTGAAATCATCGTTGGGCCGGATTTCATTTCTTTTAAAAACCGTATTCGTGAGCGTAAATTCACCGCTCGGGATATTCTGAAAATCCATGTGGGCAATGAACATGATATGCCAGTGCGCGGCCGCTTTAAAACAATAAAGATACGCACCACGCACCGCCGCCGTCCCCTTCGCATCCGCCCTGGCAGCTATAGCGACGAAAGGGGCCTCACGCAGGCGATCCTCCGTTTAAAAAGGAACCTTCCCGCAAGGCACCGCTGATGCCCCTCTATTTCATAAAGAAAGCAGTGCTACTCGTTTTCTTCGCCGTGCTCGGGTGTTTTTTTTGCACTTCTTATATTTTTGCTCAGCCCACGCCACAAAATAATTTTTCACTTCTTGAAGCACTTGCCAGTCGTGCAGCAGATTCGGTTGCGCTACTTCTTAAAAGCAGGAATATTGAGCGAAGCTTTGTTCAATTCCAGAGTCATCCGGCAAACTGGCTACTCAAAGAAAAAATCCTGCAAAGCAACATGGTCCGCTTTCTTTCTGATACAAACGGAATCAGACCTTCCACAGAAATTCTTTTAAAAGATTTTGCTGTTCGCTATTTTCCTTATCCTGGGGAGGCCGACTCACTGATGCGCGAGGGTCAGATCATACTTTCGCTTATTATAAATAGCAATACTGCGCCGATAGTAATTCCAAATATTTCTTTTAAAATTCGTGACTTCATTGCCCGCAATGACATTTTATTCCTGGAGGAAAGCCAGCACAGTTTTACCCGCGCCCCTGTGCCACCGCACGAGACCACTTTCTGGGACGAGTATGGAGAGCCATTCCTTTTTATTGCGGCGGCTGTGATTACGCTCGCACTTTTGTTTACTGTGCGCTCACAGTAAATTAAAATTTTTCAATAATTTTAAAATAAATGATTTGTCACTCCGTTCTCTTTAGCCTTGCAGATTTTACTCACAATCGTGGCGAGGTAATTTTTGGAAAAGAGCGCGCATTTTCGGAACATTGCACTTTCAGTACTCACCATAATTTTCCTTGCATCCTGCACTTCAGAGAGTTTTTCCATTATGAACGAATCTAACGATGAAGTTTTAAAAATCGAGCTTGCAAAGGCGGTAAGTGGCCTTCTCTATTCCAGCGAAAGCGATTATCCTTTCGAAATCATCGAGAATGTGCTCCCCCAGCAATTGCTTAATGCAAAGGAAATTGAAGCCGATCATTTTTTTAAAAATCTTACGACAGAGGAAGACTGGTTTGGCAAAGAGGAAAAAGCTAAAGCGGCACAATATACTGCGCTCTATAATCTTTTAAAAGAAAATCTGAGCGAGCTGAAGGTGTATAAAACTGGCGAAACTGATATTGAGATCTACATTTTGGGTAAATCCAAAAGTGGCACTTTCATGGGCTTGAAAACACGCTCGGTGGAAACATAGACTCTGATAGTTTTCTATAAGAAAGTCCTGACTTAAAAAAATCAGGACTTCTTATTAAAAGAATGTTTGTTTAAAACGTGTCCACTTTCCTTTCAAGTGAGTCCTGCACAGATTTCGTAATATTTTTTAAAAAGTCGTACCCTGTCACTTGCTCTATTCGGTCAACCGTTGTACGGTACATTTTCCAGTCGTTGGTGCGAATCCCTTTTACATTCGGCATTGTCACGGCGATAATACGCGTAGCTGACGTTACATCTTTTAAACGCTGGCCGCGCTCAAGCACCACGATAATTTTAAAGCATGCATCTGGCACAGCAACTTTTTCTTTTAAAAGAGCTGGCTGTGCAGGAAAAATTCCACCCGCAATAAGATACAATTCTTTGTTCTCCTCTTTGCAAAGATCTTCGCAATAGTTTTCCAGCTTACCCCATGGACCGGCGTTCATGTCATTGTATTGAGGAAGTATATTCGTCATAAGAAATGTAGCATCATTGTCTTCACGAGTAGCCGTGCGTTCTTCCGAACGAACCATATGCCCGCGGTCATAACCACTATTGGTATAATCGCTATGGCGTACTTGGTACCATCCATCGGGTAGCGAACGGTCAGGAATAAAATCACCTGTGCGGCGCTCAACATCGCCATACCATGATGCATTGAGATTCCAGCTCACCCAGTTCGGCACATTTTTAAAACGGTTATACGACAGCACGTACTGTGATTTCGTCATGTAATAATCGTCGTCTGGAGTAGCATCAGCAGCAATTCCCATGCAAGAATGAATATTCGAGAATGTAACTGTGTCCGTGGCCATCTTTGTCGTGTCGTTGGGATTGTGATTATGCGTTGTGTCCTTCGGATTGTTGTCTTTCGGCGCAACGGAATTATTGCTGCACGCAGAAAAAACAAACAGCAGCCAGAGCGCAACGGGGATTTTTAAAAATGTGGAATTCATGGTGAGGTTAGCTTTTTTAAAGGAATTATTCTGCAGCAAACTTACACGTTTTTACAAGTGAATTCAAATTATGCTTTCCATAGTTTTAACCATTTTGTAATGACGGGCTTTTGGCAACTTCTACCGCGTAGATATGCTAAGTCTTATCATCTATTGACATTGGATTGTACACGTCCCGCCATCCCACGTCTGCTTCACGACCACGCCGCTACCAAACACCTTCGCTTTAAAGCCCGCGCCGTGTATCAACGCCAGCGCGCGACGTGCCGATATGCCGCGAACATCCGGCTTCTCACTTTTTAAAGCGACATTGTGAACAGGCGTTTTAGCTATTGGGCGAATTTGCACTGCGACATCCGTGCCTTTTAAAAGAAATGTTCCCGGTGCAGGTTTTTGCGATTGAATCACGCCATCATTATTATCCGTTTTTAAACGCAATCCGGTGCGGTGGAGAATTTCCGTTGCGCTTTCTTTCGTCAGGCCGCGCACGTCGGGAACATTCACAGAATCTTTTAAAAGATGCTCCGCCATTTGTGGTTTTGAAACGCCGGAAATTAAACCCGAAGAAGCGAGGCGCTGAACGATGTTCTTAAAAATCGGTGCGGCAGTTTTCCCACCGTAGATATTTGTCTGCGGGCGGTCGAGCATCACGACGAGCGCGATTTCGGGATCATCAGCAGGGAAGAATCCGGCGAAGGACGCGGTGTACGCTTCTTTGGAATATTTGCCGTCTACGAGCTGCTGTGCCGTCCCGGTCTTTCCGGCGATGCGGATTCCTTTCAAGCGCGCTTCGGTTCCCGTGCCGCGCTCTACAACGCCAGTGAGCATTTCTTTTAAAATACCAGCAGTTTCTTTTGAAACAACGCGGCGGATTTTCTGCGGTTTGTAGATTTCCAGTTCGTCGCCATCGTCCGTGCGGATTTCCTTCACGAGGTAGGGCTTCATCATTTCACCGCCGTTAGCAATGGTTGCGTATGCGCTAGCGATTTGAAGCGCCGTTGCGCCAAGTTCGTAGCCGAAGGACATGTACATTTTCGTTGTGGCGTCGAATTGCTTCGGCTTTTTAATTTTACCGGAAACCTCGCCTGGCAGATCAATCCCCAGCGGAATTCCAAACCCGAAATCGCGCACGTATTTGTAAAATTTGTCGTTCGTCATTTTGCGCGCGAGCTCAGCGAACACGATATTGCTCGACTGCTCCATGCTTTGTAAGAACGTCACGCGCCCCATCGGGTGCGCGTCGGTAATCGTCATGTCCGCGATTTTTAAAACGCCGCCGTGCGCGTCTACTGTATCCTTTGGCGATATCAGCTTTTCCTCAAGCGCCGCCGCGGCCGTCACGAGTTTAAAGGTCGAACCCGGCTCATACATGTCGGTAATCGAGCGAATCCGCATTCCGTCAGTCGTCGCGGTCTGCATGTTGTTCGGGTCGAAGGTCGGATAGGACGCCATCGCGAGGATTTCGCCCGTGCGCGGATTAATCGCCACCGCTGCGCCCGATGCCGCCCCGGACTGCGTAATTCCCTGCTGCAGCTCAAACTCCACCACGCTCTGGATGTCCATGTCGAGCGTCAGGACCACCGTGCGGCCGTTCTGCGCCTGCGTGACCGGCGCACTCACCGCCGGATGAAGTCGTCCGCGGCCGTCGCGCTGCATCAGCTGAAATCCGCCCGTGCCCGCCAGCAGCGAGTCCTGCCCAAGCTCCACGCCGCTCACGCCCTTATTGTCCACATTCGTCGCGCCGATGACCTGCGCGGCCACCGAACCGTACACGAAATTGCGGCGCGGCTCATGATACCGCAGCAGACCGCGGTCCTGGATTGTATCGAGCAAATCGCTTTTAAGCCCCAGAATCGAGCGGGCAAGCCACACGAATGAGTTTTTTGACGACGTGATTTTCTTTTGATATTCTTTGGCGGGTTCACCCGTGGCCTGCTCCAGCAGCTGCGAAACTTGTTTCACATTTTTTAAAACCGTGGGATCAACCGCGATGGACGTGCTCTGAATGGTGGAGGCAATCACTTTTCCGTTGCGGTCGAGAATCGTGCCGCGCTCGGGGCGAAGTTCGATACGCGAGTCGTACTGCCGCCGCGCGCGCTCCTGGTAGCTCTCGGCCTGGAGCACCTGCACGAAAAACAGTCGCGTGAGCACACCCGCAAAGCCCATGAGAAAGAGCACCGCAAGAAGCTTGGTCTTCCACTGCACGCGTGGCGGCTTTTCGCCCGGGAACGACGGTATAAATGCCATGATACTTTTTAAAACGGAAGGTGAAATGTACGGCGCTTTTAAAAATGCTGCTTTTTAAAAACGATAACGGCTCTAAAATACAAAAAAGTGGCGAAATGTGAAAAGGTATGTTTTTAAAGGGGTTTAGTGTTTTTAAAAACTAGTTTTATCAATAGTGATTTCTTTAAAAAAGAAAACCCTGCATGTTTTAAAAAACGATGCAGGGTTTAAAAAAATAATTCACATTACAGACCAGCTAATTTCTTCAATCGCTCAAGTCGCGGCGCCTCATTTTTCTGTAAATACGCATCTTTTGAAAGTAGTTCATATGCTTTTAAAAAGTTGTCTTTAGCTGCATCGTTTTTTTGAAGAAGCTGGCATTCACCGATTTCCTCAAAAACGTACCCATTGGGGGCAGCGTTTGTAGCTTCTATTTCTTTTAAAATCTCATTGTGGAGATTTAAAGCATCATCTATCCGTCCGAGTGAGCGATACGTTCGCCCTATAGTCCATTTAGCAATTCGTGTTTCTGCAACATGTTTTTCGGCAATACGCCAGTCAAGCGCCTTTTGAAATATTTCCAAAGCTTTTTGAAATTCACCGTTGTCGTGATATGTCCAGCCGATATTATTATATAATGCGCCCAGCCACTTTCGCGCACGAGGTTCAGCCGAACCCTCAGCTACTTTGAGCGCCTTGAGATTCCATGCGAGCTGCTCTTCGGCAGAAGCCTCTGCAATACCCATCATATGCGCTGCATCTACGGCATAATAATCCTCATGTGAGTCAGTTGCATTCTGCCATGCCTGGCGGAAAAATTCTTTTGCCTTTTCCTTGTTACCCGAAGAATTAAAAACTCTTCCGCGTTCAAGATTATAGCGGATTTTTGCTTTAGAATTATCAGCAGGTATAATCTTCTCTGTAGAATCCAGAACTGCATGAGCGTCATCGTATTTCCGTTGCAAGCCGAGCGTTCGCGCAATCTGCGTGAGAAGTTCTGCATGATATGCGCTATTGCCTGAACTCTGCGCTTGCGGCAGGAATTTCCTAAATTCCTGTTCGGTTGCAGCAGGATTTCCAAAATTCCAGAGCTTGTCAAATTCCGGAAGTGCTGTGGTGTCAGCAGGTGAAACTGTCATAAGAATAGTAGTAATGATAGGAAGCATTTTGAAGAAAACTTGTTTTTGATAAGTAATCTAAATCTATATATAAATTTAAAAACTATACTTTTTAGAAGCAAATAATTCGTTTTTATAATCATATGGCTAATGTCACAGCACAAACACGCCATAAAACATCACACCGCGCAGGAAAGCCCATTGCCGTCGTACGCCCGTGTTTTTTTTAAAAGGATAGCTTTTTAAAACTCCGCCCTCCGCAATTTCCTCCGCCGGTGCGTTATCCTCCAGGCAAAGCCCGCAATTCCCATAGCTATCACGCCTACGTACCAGTATTTCTGCACCGGCTTGAAGCGAAGAACGTCGGCCATTTCGTTCAGGCGCGATTCAATAAGCGAGTTCTCTTCGGGTGCATAGGTCGCAGCAAGCCTGTACATTGATTCTGCGCCCTCAGCTGACTCAGTAATAGCAACAACATCCGCGAGGTCAATGAGCAACTGGCTCACAACCGAATCTTTCGGCGGCACAAAAGCAATGCGCTCCCGCAGCTGAAAGATAAGCTGATTTTTTAAAGTGTCAAGATCCCTGAGCTGCCTGTCGTTGAGCTTGTTGTAATATGCAGTGATGCCTGGGGGAATGTTGAGGTTTATGATCTTTGTGTAGTCCGGCTTGGGTTGGAGTTTCTGCTCCAGTATTTTCAGGTGAATCCACTCTGACCCCTCATGCGACTGCGGATTTAGCGTAACTGCCTTTTTTAAAAGCGCGTAAGCTTCGCTATTCCGTCCGGTAAGCTCGTAGCCGGTGCCGAGATTTGCTGCGATATTATATTCACCCGGATGCTTTTTGTATAATTCCTCCAGCATCGCCACGCCTTTTTGCCTGTCGCCGATTTTCAATTCGATAAGAGCGAGGTCGGAGAGATTTTTAAAAGAGGAATCTGCCGCCACTAATTCTGCTTTCTGCTTTTTTAAAACATCCCTGTCAAAACCATGCCGGAAGAACTTTGCCGAAGTATTCGGCACATCGAGCAATTCTTCATATTTCCCGCTCAGCTTCGTGTGGTCGTAGTATTCATTGATGCACGCAGCTGCATGGCTAACGGAAAAACCAAGCATGATGAGGGCCAGGAAAACATTCTTCATTTTTAAAAATGTTATTCTTCGTAGATGGTAAAAACGCGCTTTACCACCGAAACAATCGTCGTGGCAAGAATAGCTCCGCTTGTAGCGAGGAACATGTCTTTCTGCGCGTCCCAGATGTCGCCCTGTGTACCGAGGTACGCCGCGCCTTGCTCTGTGAATAGAATATCAGCCACGCCCCATTCGATGAGCTCATACAGTCCGCTGACCGAAAGCGTAATCTCGATCGGCAGCGCCCACGCCACCCACGCCGGGAATTTAGCCCATTTTAAAAACATCTCGCGCATCGGGTACGCCAGCAGGAATCCAAAGCTGAAATGCACAATCCTATCATAGTGATTGCGAGGCGAATTGAATACATCCTGTAGCCAGAAGCCAAAGGGGTTTTCCGCGTAGGTGTGCTTCGAGCCGTACACATGCAGGCACAGATAGATGGCAATGAGCAGGTAGCTTAGGTCGCTGAACTGGTACTTTTTGTATGTAAAAATAAGAAAGCCAACAAAGCCGAAAACCAATACATTTTCCAGCAGCCAGTTCGCAATATCGGTTGTGCCAATGAGCGAATCCAGCCACATGGCAGCAAATGCCGCGATGAAAAGGAGCAGGAAGTAATTTTGCCGTAAAGGGGTGCGGGCTGGGGAAATGGCGATAGTGAAATTCATGGTGTGAAGGGAGTTGACGTAAAGAAATTTGGTTTAAAACTATATGGATTTACTTCGCTTTAAAGCCCATAGGGATCTGAAGTACAGCCTCGTCATACATATTTAGGTACAGGTGAAGTGTATCGCTGCCACCTGCCCAATATACGGCATACCGGTCGAGGAGCACATGGTCTCCGATGATAGCTTTAGACGACTTGACCGGGCAGCAGCTTCCCAATCTGTGATATTGCACAGGTTCACTATTTGGCCCTAAAAGCGCATTTAGAAAGCGGCGCTGATTTTTTGGCCCTCCATCAGAGCTACCAACTTTTATTGAATTCTCAGGGCTATATCCGTAACTTGAATCTGTAGAAGTAATTCGTAGTTTAAAGGTTTCCTGATTAATATACTCCCTTTTAATAGAGGAGCATCCAAATACTAATACCAGAAAAAGAAAAAGGTACCATTTCATAGCAGATTTCCTGAATGGTGATAAAATTTTTTCTGCAATATAGGTGGAAATTCTTTTAAAAAGAAAATCATACTTATTCCTTCAATTTTAAAAGCATCCTGACATCACAACCGCCGTGCCCGGTATTTCCTTTTGGTGCAGAAATTCTTTTAAAACCTGCCGACTCATAGAGCTTTTGTGCTGTAGTCATCTGGCTCAGCGTCTCGAGGTATATCTCGTCGTAGCCGAATTCTTTTGCTTTCGCAATGCACAGCCCGATAAGCGCTTTCCCATGCCCTTTTCCGCGCGCTGACGGTTTTAAAAACATACGCTGGAGCTCACAGATATTTTCGTCGGAGCCTTCCAGCTGCTTAATCCCGCAGCCGCCTGCAATTTGGCCGTCCTCCTCGAAAACATAGTAGGCGGCTCGTGGTACCTGGTAATTCTCATACATGGTGTGGAGTGCCGGATCGCCGAGGATTGTTGTTGCCGGGTCGGCTCTGAATTCGCTTGTCATGATACTGCTGATAATTTCAGCGATTTTCGGATTATCTTCGGGTTGAATTGCACGAATAGTCATTGGCTTGAGAAATTAATTTTTCGCCTTAAACCCAGAATTGTAAATTATCCCGATAATATTTCCCCACGGGTCACGCACCGACGCTACGACGATCTCACCGCTCACGTTTTGCGGCTTTTCGGCGGAAATATCGCCCTGCGGATGCAGCCCGAGCTCATAACCTGCTATGCCAAAGCCAACGTAAAACGGTTCGTCAGAATACGGCTGCGTTTTAAAAACGTCGGCGTACCACGCTTTTGCTTTGTGAATATCAGAAACGAAATAAGCGACAGCCCGTAGCCCAAGAAATGGTGATTTCATTTTTTAAAAAATTATCGCAAAACTTCAGGCGCACTTTCCGGTTGCACCAGCCCAAGCCGCGTGGAGGCAATCCGTGTAATTCTCTCCGCCGAACGCAACCGAATGATTTCCGTGCGCAATGCTTCATTTTTATAGCTGATCGCCGCCGAGCGTTTTTCTAATGTGCGGATATCCTCCAGCAGCGTACGCACTTTTAAAACATTACTCACATACACGATCGTCAGGAAAGCGCTCCCCGCTATCAGCGCAAACACGCTCCAGCGATTCAGCCGTCGGCGTGTTTTCGCGATAACAGGCGATTCCTTCGGCGGCTCGGGTTTCGGCTCCTCAAAGTCGCTTTTTAAAGGTTTTGAAAATATAAAGCGTTTTTGCATGATTTCTTTTTAAAAACAAACGATACTCACATTTAGCGCACTTCCGCACCACTTGCGATATTCCCGCGCTCCGGCGCCACAAGTGCCAGATTTCCGTCAGCTGTATTTGCCGCAAGTAGCATGCCTTGCGACTCGTGGCCCATTAGCTTTGCCGGCGCGAGATTGACAACAACAACGACAGTTTTGCCGATCATTTCCTCCGGTGTATAAAATTTTGCTATTCCCGCAAGGATTTGCCTCTTTTCCGTACCAATATCTACAATCAATTTTAAAAGTTTTTCAGATTTTGGCAATTTCTCCGCTTCGAGAACGACGCCGGTACGAAGCTGGACTTTTTTAAAATCGTCAATGGTAATAAGATTTGAGTCATTTTTCTTCTCTTCCTGTTGTCCAGCTTTTGATTCGGTGGTTTCACCATTGCCGAGCTTTGCAAGCTGCACCTGAATTTGCTCGTCCTCGATTTTTAAAAAGAGGATCTGTGGTTCATTGAGCACGCGACCTGCTTCTAAAAGCGGTTCTGGAGCTGTTGCCCAAATATTCTTTAGAAGCGCTCCTGCTTTTAGAACTTCACCCGCATACGGTTTTTCGTCGAGCATTTGGGCTAAACGCTCACACGCATTCGGTACGACCGGTGCAAAAAGTACGGACAGCGAACGCAAAACCTGTGTGCAGATGAACATTGTTTTTGCACACTCGTCAGGATTGTTTTTGACTGTTTTCCACGGCTCGGTATCATTGAAATATTTATTGGCCGCGCGAGCCACATTCATCGTTTCGGCGACGGCATCACGGAATTTAAAGTCGTTATATTTTTCTGCGATGTTTTTTGTACCAAAGTACACAGCGCTCAGCAGGTTAAAATCGTTCGGCGAGAAGTAGCGCAAGTGCTTTTCGGCAAGTTTTGCCGAGGCATCTTCGCGATTATTTTCACGGGCAAAATCCTCAAGCAATAATTTCCACGCTTCCGGCAATTTTGAAAAACGCTCGGGTAGCACCGGTACCTTGCCCTCGAAATTCTTTAAAAGAAATTGCAGTGTGCGGTTCACAAAATTCCCAAAAATCGCCGCAAGCTCATTATTATTGCGTGCCTGCAAATCCTTCCACGTAAAGTCAGAATCCTTGGTTTCCGGCATTGTCGTTGCCAGCGTGTAGCGGAGTGCATCCACATGCTGTGGTTCAGGAAAATCTTTTAAAAAGTCCTGCAAGTCAATAGCCCAGTTGCGCGATTTTGAAAACTTCTGACCTTCGAGATTTAAAAACTCGTTGCCCGGCACATTTTTCGGCAAAATGTAATCGCCTTTCGCCATGAGGATTGCCGGGAAGATTATCGTGTGAAAAACAATATTATCCTTGCCAATAAAAGCGTAATAATCCGTTGCGCCGTCCTGCCACCATTTTTTCCATTCATCGTTTTTGCCATGTTCTTTCGCCCAAACCTTTGTTGCGGAAATGTATCCGAGGACCGCTTCAAACCACACATACAGCACTTTCCCTTCGGCGCTTTCGAGCGGAACGGGAATTCCCCAGTTTAAATCACGCGTGATAGCTCTGTCGCCCAAACCGGCTTTCAGCCACGAGCGTGTCTGCTGGAGCACGTTGTCCTTCCACGTGCTTTCTTTTGACGCAATATATTCTTCTAATTTTTGCTGAAAATCGCCCATTTTAAAATACCAGTGTGTTGTTTTGCGCACTTCGGGCGTCTTGCCGCTGACGAGGCTTTTCGGATTTTTTAGATCCATCTGGTTATAATACGCCCCACATTTATCGCATTGGTCGCCCCGCGCACCTTCGTTACCGCAATTTGGGCAGGTGCCTTCCACGTAGCGATCAGGCAGGAACATATTCGCGTCCGAATCGTAAAACTGCTCTTCCTCCTTTTCTGTGAAAAATCCTTTTTTTAAAAGGTCGAGGAAAAACTCCTGCGCTGTAACATGATGTTCCGGCAGCGATGTGCGCGAATACACATCAAAGCTGAGACCGAATGCTTTATAGGCAGCTTCATTCGCCGTGTGGTATTTGTCCACAATTTGCTGTGGCGTTACGCCTTCCTTTTCCGCGGCAATAGTGATGGCAACGCCGTGCTCATCAGAACCGCAGACGTAAAGCGTTTCCTCGCCGGAAAGTCTTTTAAAACGGGCAAAAAGATCAGATGGCATAAAAGCGCCTGCAGCATGGCCTAAATGACTGAAGCCATTGGCATAGGGAAGAGCTGCTGTAATAAGATTGCGGTTCATTTCGTCGTAGGATTTGTGTATAATTTTCTGATTGATTTTAAAAAGTTTAAACGGCTTTTTAAAAGAATAATGTAAACAACCTGCAAAGATACCAAAAAAAATTCTGGAACTCCGCCTGTGCCCTCATAGTATACTACGTTTGCTGCAAACCAAGCTGTTGATTATTAACCAGTTGCACCCATTTTTTCCTCCAATATATAGCTACTAATTAAAAAAAAGCAATTTTTGGTTTTTTAAAAAGTCAAGAAAAATCTTTTTAAAATCTGGCATTGATTTTGAAGGACTTACGATTAAATTTCGTTAATAATTTGGCTCGGAAAGATAAAACCGTTATATTGCTATTTATCTTCGGGATATAATCACTTGCAGCATAAGTGGTACAATAGATAAATCGTATTTTTTCATCATAAACAGACGGAGGAAAGCCCAATGCTTTCTATTATTCAACGCCTGTTCCTGGTAATCGTACTTGTTGCCGGCTCATGGAGCATCACCTCAGCCCGTACGATCAAATCACCCGCATTTTCCGCTACTGTAAAAGCAGGAATTGCCCTTCCGTCAGCGCCGGACGAGACACAGCTTCAGCGCTCAGGTGACGAAAGAGTAATTACACTCAAGCTTGAGCAGGCCAGACGGAAGTATTTAAAAGCGCTTGGATTTGTGGACAAAGGCGATACATTGCAGGCAGCCAGGCATTTCGAACAGGCTATGGGTGTGCTCAATGAGCTTGCCAGCCAACCGGGCATCGAGCAGAATGAGGACTTTACTGACCTCGCTCAATCTATCATCGAAGATTATGAAAGCTATGTACAGAACATAGACAATCTTGATGAAAACTCTTCAATTTTCGTTGTACGTGATAAGCTTTTCATGGAAGTGGAACGCTCTATCGCTACGCAGCGCAAACCAGTCAAGATCCAGCCTTTAAAACCCCAGCCGGACGAAACAGTTATTAGCCGTGGAAGCACCACAACACGTGCTGTGACGATCCCGATGACGAGTAATGAGTACGTGGATAAAAGCATTGCTTTTATGACGCAGGACAAAGGCCGTAAATACTACACAAAATGGCTTGAACGTTCGACAAAGTGGTTCCCGATGATGAAAAAGATTGCTCGTGAAGAAGGTATGCCTGAAGAGATAATCTACCTTTCTATGATCGAAAGCGGCCTGAACCATAATGCTGTTTCATGGGCAAAAGCTGTTGGCCTTTGGCAGTTCATGCCGGCCACTGGCCAGGAATATGACCTGCGTGTAGATGGCATAATTGACGAGCGCCGCGATCCTGAAAAGGCAACCCGCTCGGCAATGCGCTTTTTAAAACATCTCTACAACAATTTTGGCGACTGGCACTTGGCCCTTGCAGGCTATAATTGCGGTGCGGGCGGAGTTCGCCGTGCAATTCGCGAGAGTGGACTTTCCAACCCGAATTTCTGGCAGATCCGCGAATTCCTTCCAAAGGAAACACGCAGTTACGTTCCACTATATATTGCGGCAGCAACTATTGGGATGGATCCGGAAAATTATGGTTTTAAAAAGGAAGAGTTGAATTACGAACCCCAGTATGCGTACGATGTCTTTACGGTGACTGAGCAGATCTCGCTGACGACACTTGCAAAATGTGCAAATATCCCAGTTGAAGAATTAAAACTTTTAAACTCGCATCTTTTAAAACCATATACTCCGGCACGTGGTGAATTCGCTTTAAAGATTCCATCCGGCACAGCAAGCATGATGGCGGCAAATTATGCAGCTCTCTCCCCTTCGGAAAAGCAACCGTGGATTACACATACTGTTCGCCGCGGCGAAACGCTCAATGCTATTGCATCGCAGTATGGAATGTCAGTAAAAGAGCTTGCTTCAATTAATGACTTGGCTGTAAGCACAAAGAAGATTAAAGCCGGAAGATCTCTTCGCATTCCAAACGGTGGTTCATCGTCGGAAGCTGAAAAAGTAATGTTTGCCGGGAATACGACACCTACCAAAAGTAGTACGACTTCACAGGCTGAGCCAACGGATGAACCTGAACCTGCGAAACCGCTTATCAATTCAAAAAAACAGACCCTTCATGTTGTGCGTCAAGGCGAAAATCTTTACTCCATAGCTCGCCGCTACGGGGTACGCCTGACGGATCTCCGCAACTGGAATAATATTCCCTATGAAGAAGATGCTGTACGCGCCGGAGCCCAGCTTATCGTAGCTCAAAGCGGCACACCTCTTCCCCAGTCATCGGGCGATCTTGCAGTTACTTCCACCCCAATTCTACCTGACCCAAAAGCCCAGCCAAACACTGCTGCAGTAGGGCATGCCGTGACTGCTACGCCAAAAACTCCTGTTGTAAAAGTCGTACAACACAAAGTTGTTCGCGGTGAGACTCTTGCACAAATTGCCGATGATTATGGTGTTTCGATGGAATCCATCCGTGCAAGCAACAAGCTGAAAAAGAAAGGCAGAATTGCAGCCGGGCAGACGCTTACAATCCGCACAACTACTATTGAAAATGCAGTTACAGCAAAACCAGCCGCAAACCTGGCCGTCACTACTCAAAAGACACATAAAGTGAAAAAAGGCGAAAATATAGGCACCATCGCAGCACTGTATGGAGTGGAAGAGGCTGATTTAAAACGCTGGAATGCCGGAAGCGTGAAAGGCAATAAAGTTCTTGCAGGCTCTACCCTGAAAGTATATGGCGAGCCGGAATCAAAAGGCAGCGCCAAAGCACGCAGCAAAGAAGTAAATAAACTTCCAAAGCAATACACGGTGCGCAATGGCGATAATCTTTCTGAGATCGCACGGAAATTCGGCGTTAGTATTGCTGAATTAAAAGCGAAGAACAAAAAGTTAAAAGGCGACAATCTTCAGAAAGGGCAGAAGCTACGTATTCAGTAAATTCTGCAGACTGACATTTTTTTAAAGGCACAAATCATCATGATTTGTGCCTTTTTTATGCGCAGGAATTTTTAAAAGAATTGTTTGTTTGCTAAGTTCGCAATAAGGATTAAAATCATGTTAAAAACAAACATATTGTCATTCAACTCTAAAACATCATGAGAGCAATTATTCCAGTCGCCGGAATTGGCACACGCCTTCGCCCGCATACATACACACTTCCGAAAGTCCTTCTAAACGTAGCTGGAAAACCAATCCTCGGGCATATTCTTGATGAGCTGGAAGAACAGGGTGTCACAGAAATTACTGTGATCGTTGGTTACATGAGTGAACTCGTAGAAGAATTTGTAACGACGTACTATAACTTTAAAACAACATTTGTCCTCCAGGAAGAGCGGAAAGGCCTTGGACACTCTATCTGGATGGCACGAGATACTTATTTTGATGACGAGCCCGTTTTAATTATTCTTGGTGATACTATTTTTGAATTTGATCTACAGGATGCAACAAAAGACGGCATAAGTTCACTTGGTGTTAAAGAAGTGGAAGACCCTCGCAGGTTTGGCGTTGTGGAAAAAGAAGGAGAGTATATTACAAAACTCGTTGAAAAGCCTGAGCATCCCATATCAAACCTGGCAATCGTCGGCCTGTATTATATCCACAATACAAAGCTTTTAAAGGAATCTCTTAATGAACTTGTGGAGAAAGATATTAAAACACGTGGTGAATACCAACTGACCGACGCGCTTCAATTAATGATTGATAAAGGCGAAAAATTTACAACATTTGATGTTGACGGCTGGTATGATTGCGGGAAATCGGATACAATGCTTGAGACAAACCGCTATCTGCTTGATAGGAAATCTCGTACCGCAGATATCCCCGAAACGATTATTATTCCGCCAGTTTATATTGGCAGCGGCGTTGAAATTGAGCGTTCGGTTATTGGGCCATATGCCACGATAGCCCAAGGCGCAAAAGTAAAAAACAGCATTATCCGTAATTCTATTGTAGGCGATGATGCAATGGTGACGAATTCACTTTTGGAAAATTCGATTATCGGGAATGAAGCTATACTTCGCGGGCACTTTTCACAGTTCAACGTTGGGAACTCAAGCGAAATTAATACAACGAAATAGTGATTATTTCGAAAAAAATTAGTAATTTTAAAGCTCTTTAAAAAAGAAGCCGTGATTTTTGAAAATCGTGGCTTCTTTTTAAAGAATTCACCTACGATCACGTACAGCTTTTCAAGAACTAATTTTTTTTAAGAATGGCAACATATCTCTTTACGTCGGAATCCGTTTCGGAAGGCCACCCCGACAAAATCTGTGACCAGGTTTCAGACGCCGTGCTCGATGCGGTTTTAAAAGAAGATCCAACCAGCCGTGTAGCTTGCGAGTGTTATGCAACGACCGGCCTCATCGTGGTAGGTGGCGAGATTACCACAAAAACATATATTGAGCTTCCTGACCTCGTGCGCGGCGTAATTCGCGACATCGGCTACACCAATCCTGACTATCGTTTTGACTATAATTCCTGCTGCGTAATCAACGTGATTAACCGCCAGTCTCCGGATATAGCGCAAGGCGTGGACACAGGCGGCGCTGGAGACCAGGGAATGATGTTTGGCTACGCAACTGACGAAACGGAAGAGTATATGCCGGCGGCGTTAATGTATTCGCACCGCTTAGTGAAGAAACTTGCTGACATTCGCAAAACCCAGCCTGATTTAATGCCGTACCTTCGTCCAGATGCTAAAGCACAGGTGACGATTGAGTATAGCGAAAACAATGAAATCCTCCGCGTTGATACAGTTGTCATTTCCACGCAGCACGACCCGGGCGTAGACCAGAAGACAATTCAGAAGGACGTGATGGATAATGTTATTAAAAAAGTGATTCCAGCTGAACTTTTAAAAGATACGAAATACCATATCAATCCTACCGGCGTTTTTGAAATCGGTGGGCCGCATGGCGATACCGGTTTGACAGGACGCAAAATCATTGTTGATACATATGGCGGGAAAGCTCCACATGGCGGCGGCGCGTTCTCCGGTAAAGATCCTACGAAAGTTGACCGCTCAGCAGCGTATGCGGCACGTCACCTTGCGAAAAACATTGTTGCAGCAGGTCTTGCAAAAGAATGTACCATCCAGCTTTCATATGCGATTGGTGTGGCTGAGCCGGTTTCCATCCGCGTTCAAACGCATGGCACGAGCCAGCTGAGCGAGACGGATATTGCAGATTACATCCAGAAAAACATTGACCTTACACCGAAAGGCATTATCGATCGTCTTGACCTGCGCAAACCAATTTATCGCGCATCTGCCGCATACGGTCACTTTGGCCGAAACGAGTTTCCATGGGAGAAACTTGATCTGGTTGATGAATTTAAAAAGCTTGCGTAAAAAAGTTTTTAAAAACTTTTAAAACCGTCACCACTTTTAAAAATAGTATAATCTTTTAAAACATATTTTTTAAACCTTTACATACAGGGTATTGATGAATCAAGAACTTGATACAATGACTGAAATTCCTGCAAAACAAGCGCAGGGTGATTTCAGCCAGACGGATAAATATTGCGTGCGCGATATCGCACTTGCTGAAGAAGGCCGCCTTCTTGTAGAATGGGCTGAAGCCCGTATGCCGGTTTTGGCATCGCTTCGCGCTAAATACAAAGAAACAAAGCCATTTGCAGGCTACCGCATCGCAGGCTGTCTTCACGTAACGAAAGAAACTGCGGTTCTTATCCGCACGTTCGTTGACGCTGGCGCTGAAATTTCCTGGTCTGGTTGCAATCCACTTTCTACAAACGACGCAGTTGCTGCTTCTATCGCGGCTGACGGCGTTTCAATCTACGCATGGTATGGAAATCACGAAGATTTCTACTGGTGTATTGACCGCACAATCGATTTCAAACCACACCTTACGCTTGATGACGGTTGCGACCTTATCAATACTGTTCACGAAAATTATCGTGACTTGGCAACTGGTTTCGTCATCGGCGGTACGGAAGAAACTACAACCGGCGTTCACCGCCTTCGCGCCCGCGCGGCTGACGGACAGCTCCTCTACCCTGTAGTAGCTGTGAACGACGCTGAAACAAAATGGGATTTTGACAACGTATACGGAACAGGCCAGTCAACAATTGACGGTATCATCCGCGCAACCTCTGTCATGCTTGCAGGCAAAAACTTCGTAACTGCGGGCTACGGCCACTGCGGAAGCGGCGTGGCAAAGCGCGCGGCAGGACTTGGCTCGAACACAATCATTACCGAAATCAAGCACACAGCAGCGCTTAAAGCAACGCTCGAAGGCCACGAAGTAATGACAATGGACGAAGCTGCAAAAGTTGGCGATATCTTCTGTACTGCAACAGGCGTGAAAGACATCATCCGCAAGCGCCACTTTGAGTCAATGCGCGACGGAGCTATCGTCTGCAATACAGGCCACTACGATGCAGAAATCAACGTAAAAGAATTGGAAGAAATCGCTGTCAGCAAACGCACAATGCGCCCGAACTGCGTAGAATACACGCTGAAAAACGGCAACCGCATTTATCTTCTTGCTGAAGGCCGCCTTGTGAATCTTGCTGCTGCTGAAGGCCACCCTTCAGAAGTAATGGATATGTCATTTGCTAATCAGTTCATGTCGCACCTTCGCCTTGTGGAAGCTCACAAACGCGGCGAAAAACTTCCAAACGAAGTTCTTGACATCCCTGAAGAGCAGGATCAGTACATCGCGAAAATCAAACTTGAAGCGATGAACTACCAGATTGATGAGCTTACTCAGGAGCAGTTGGATTATATCAATAATTACAACGCCGGAACCTAAAATTTTAAAAGCTTTTAAGCTTTTTAAAAAGTATAATGCTCTGTTGGATATGATTCCGACAGAGCATTTTTTGTTTTTAAAAATAATGTTTTTAAAACATATTCCTCATTCTTTTAAAAACTTGGTAATTTTACAGTTTCTTTTAAAAACTCTTACAACGTCTGTCATTGCGAGGAGCAGCTTTTGCGCGACGTGGCAATCGCAAATACTTCGGACGCGACAAGCAGTATTAGCGATTGCCATGCTGCGCTCGCAATGACGAACGTAAAATCTTAGATAATCTTCTTGTTTGAAATGTCCGTAAAACTCCACAAATACTGGTTTATATTTGACCGTAACTCACTAAAAGAATTAGATTATTGCGAATACTTATTTCAATTTGGAATTACCGCTTTTACCTACGAAGATGCAGTTTACCTTTTAAAAACACATGTTTTTAAGAACGGAATGCCAGAAATTGTAGAGTATAAAGAAGATGTTGACATAAGAGACTTAGACCAAGGGCACATCATCCCAAACATGCTGCCACCGAACGTTCGTGGGATTTGGTATCCACAAGGATTAATGCCCTTAATTCGAGAATAAATTACTTAAAAAAATTACCATGCACCTTTTAAAAAAATCACTTTTAAAAATATTTCTCCTTCTGGCTCTTTGCCACACGGCAACTACCCAAAAGCCAAAGCTCATTGTCGTCATTTCCTATGACCAGATGCGTGGCGACTATGTGGAGCGCTGGGGTAATACATGGTCGAAAGACGGCTTTTTAAAAATTAAAAATGAAGGCGCGTATTTTAAAAACTGCTTTTTTGAGCATGCGACAAACATGACAGCACCGGGGCATGCGACTTTGCTCACGGGCTGCTATCCGGCGAAAACGGGTATTGTGGCGAATGATTTTTATGAGCCTTCAATTGACAAAATCATTTATTCCTGCGAAGACTCCACCTATGGCCTCTCCCCACGCAATATGAAAACACTGGCACTCGGCGATATGCTGCAAAGCCAATCTACGAAGAGCAAAGTTTTTGCAATTGCTTTAAAAGACCGCGCGGCAATTCTGATGGCGGGGCAGCGTCCGACAGGCGCGGTTTGGTTTGATGGCGATAAGGGTGAATTTACCACATCAAAATATTACCAGCGCCCGGCTTGGCTTGATGAATTCAATGATGCAAATCCGCTGATGCAATATACAGGCCTTACATGGACGACAGCAATTCCTGATTCGCTAGCTCTATTTGATGCGGTGAAATATGAAATGGACTTTCCGGGTGGTACTAATATCTTTCCGCACGCGCTTTCAAAAGAACCTGATTCACTGCTGCTGGAGGGCTATTATTATTCGCCGTATTCGGTGCATCATCTTTTCCAGCTGGCAAATTATACGATAGAAAAGGAAACTCTCGGGCGTGATAGCATCACGGATATTCTCTGCATCGGCGTTTCCACGACGGATATTGTTGGTCACGGTTTTGGGCCGGACAGCCGGGAGCTGCAGGAACTGTATATACATTGTGACCGCATGCTGGC
>DASPKH010000226.1:0-7600 GCA_035628175.1 Patescibacteria group bacterium | reverse complement strand
TCTTTTAAGTTACTTTTAAAGGCGGATCTGAAATGGATATAAGAATCTGAATGTCGTGATTCCACGGGTAAATTCAATTGTTGGCGCCGGAAGTTTAATCAAATTGGCGCTCTGTTTGAACCAATTCCACCAGTTCGGGCCGTCTGGCAAAAGTTCTACAAGATTGTAGTCCAGACCTATCATTACACGACGGGCTCGCTCCGCGTCATGTCCGGTTTCAATATTTCTTGCACCATAGCCAATGCTGAGCATAAGCCAGTCCGGCCAGTAGCCCTCAACGCTTTTCGGCAGCATATTATTGACGTTAAAACTCATCCAGAAAGTGTTGCTGTTATAATCATCTATAAAATTGCCTTCAGTCATCAGGTTGCGGCGTGGGCGCTCGCCAGCCCAGTCAGCCGGGATATATTGCCATTTTGGTTGAAAATTCTGCAAAAATGGAACATAATGCTGTAGGACAAAAAAACCTGCGCCAAGCGTATTAGCATACTGGTCACTCATGCTGAAACCCCAGCCCTTTGCATAACCGTCCAGTATCTCCACATATGTCTGATAGCTCAATCCCAACAGGCCGCCCGCCCAAATCGAGGCATCGCGGCTCACACCACACGCAATGAGCAGTTCATGAGAAATATACGAAAAGAAATATCCGCCCATGAAATGGCCTGCTTTATCTGCCTGGATTGCAAAATCCCAGTCTTCGATTACTTTAAATTCCGCATCTTCAGTCCACCAAACGGACTGTGCCTGATGTAAAGTATAAACCACACCGGCAGCTGTAGCTCCAAAAAGAACAGTTGGAACCGGCCTGATCTGCGTTTTTGCAAGCGGGCGTCCCACTAATGTGTAACGCGGATTTCCGGCATAAGTAAAATCCTCCGGCGCGACGTATTCCAACCCATCTTCGCCTTTAATCGTCAGTTGTTTTTCAAGCGAGTCAATTTGAGCGCGGATTTTTTCCCTCTTTAAAAGCTCTGTACTGTCACTTTCTAACTTATTTTTAAAAGAAATCTCCTCGTTTTTTAAAAGTGTTCGCTCTTCATTTTTAAAACCTGCGACAGGTTCGGAAACCTCCACTAGTTCCTGTGCCTTCAGTGGTGAGATGAAAAGCGCCAGCGCAAATACCGTTTTTAAAAATTTCATTCTTTTAAAAGTTAAACTTCTTCGACGATCACTTGTGGCTGGACAACTTCTTTTTTAATCAGAGCCGGGAAATATGCCACTACATCGCTCGGGCGTGGACGTCCACCGGAAAACCCGGTAACGCTTGGCGGGCCTGTCAGGATAAGTGGTGCGATCTCCTTGCCGAAACGCTCCACGCTTTTAAAATCACGTGAGCGAACACCAACGCGCATCATCACTTCATTTGGCTCAATCTGCTGCGCAATTTTTCCGTGGCATGCGTTCATACCGATAAATTCCGTACGGATTTCGTCGAATTGCAACCCTAAATTTTCAAGTCGTGTACGGAGAATATTATCGGCCGCCTGGGCTTTTTCATATGCTTCAGGCGCGGAATACGTTAATGTGCTGAAGGCGACATAACCATCATTATAGCTTGCTGACACCTTTAAGAACGGAGTATTTGGCTTACCTTTGATACCAAATACACGAACACGGTTATTACCAAGATCTTCGAGATTAATCGTTGTAAAATCAGCGATTACGTCTGGTGTAATATATTCGCTCGGATCGCCGATTTCATACAGCAATTGCTCGCTTACCGTCTCTCTTGTAACGGCGCCTCCTGTGTTTTCATGCTTTGTGACAATGAACGTTCCATCGGGGAATGCTTCAATGATCGGGAATCCAACGTTTGCCATATCAGGAAGTGACTTCCAATCGCCAAGGAAATTGCCGCCGCTTGCCTGCGCACCGCACTCATTGATGTGCCCGGCAACCGTTCCTGCTGAAAGTTTGTCCCAATCATCCATGCTCCAACCGAATTCATAGATCATTGGCGCCATTGTTAGGCCCGTATCTGTAGTGCGGCCGGTGATCACAATATGCGCTCCTTGTTTTAAAGCCTCGACCACTGGGCCTGCGCCAAGATAGACATTCGCGCTCAAAAGCTTTTCCTTTACATCGGCAATTGGTTCACCTGTTTCCATGTTCTTCATTTCATGGCCTTCTTCCAGCAATTCATCAATTCTCGGAAGGATATTATCACCGGTCACGATACCAATTTTTAAACCTTTTAAACCCATTTTACGAGCGACAGCAAAGACTGCATCGCGGCATGCTTCAGGATTTACGCCCCCTCCGTTGGTAATAAGCTTTACGCCATCTTTCATGATGTATGGCAGGACTTCTTCGCACACTTGTACAAGATCGCGCGCGTAGCCAAGGTTGGCATCTTTATTTTTCTGTTTTTGGAGAATTGACATGGTGACTTCGGCAAGGTAGTCAAGCATTAGGTAATCAACTTTCCCTTTTGTAACCTGCATAAGAGGTGCTGTTAGAAGGTCACCCCAAAAGCCCTGTCCGGAAGCAATGCGTATAGATTCTTTCATGTTTTTAAAACTCTTTTTATTATTTTGTGTTGTATTATTCGTAATATCTCACGACTGCGGCTTTGACTCAAATATTACAGAGCAGTCTGAGCGCGTTTTAAGCACTTTTACAAAGGCATTCATGGCTTTTTGTGACATCCGGCAGTGTGCCTTTGGTTCTGTCTCGTTGGTAAAAAAAGTGATTGAGTACCAGTAAGCCTCGTGTTTGATCTCCACGCAAACGAGTTCTTCGTAGCGCATCGCTGCGCCGCCGCTTTTAAAAAGCATGTAACGGATATGAATTCCCTCGGTTTTTACCCGCCCTCGCTGGCGTTGCGTGCGATATATTAGCTGAATGACATTGATAGCAAAGGCGATAGGAATGACATACAAAAGCGTTTTTGGTTCGCGTGTGAGAGCAATGAAAGCAAAAATACAGAAAAGGCCGCACAGCACAATGATGAAAGCATTTGCGGCGGGATCAGAAAATGTAAAAAGGTCTTCACCAAGGCGGATTTTTTTTGTTTCCAGATTATCGAGCACCTGCCGGTAATACGCTGCTCCAAAGGCCATCAGTGCGTAGGTAAGCCCGACATAAAGAGCATGTAAAAAAATCAGCGGGCTGAATTCAAACATTTTTGAGTGAATCTGTGTTACGTAAAAAGCTGAATCACAATCGGCACGGAATTTGTAGTCGTAAATATGGTGATTTTCGCTAAGTTTTAAAAGAAGTTTTTAAAAAAGATTTTTAAAAGATGATACGTTCCGGCGCGGTTTTAAAAATAAATCGTGTTGTGAAATTTATACGAGAAAACGCCCATGAGTAGCAATCCCATTAGCGACAGGCTTCGTCAGGCCCGTACACAGCAGAATTACAGCATTGAGGAGATGAGCCGTATTACCAAGATACGTCCACATATTCTGGAGGCGCTCGAGGCGGGGAATTTCGAGGAATTTGCCCCTATCTATACGAAATCCTTTTTAAAAACTTATTCAAAAGCTCTTGGGATTCCATCGGACCTGATGGCACAGCTTATCGAATCTGATGAAAAGCTTAGCCAGGATTATTACGAGCGGCAAACCGAAAAGCGCCAGCAGCATAATGCTGAGATGGCTAAAACGAAGGCTGCAGCGATAAAATCATATGGGGCTAAACGCACAATCGTAAACCTTGCTCCACGCCCTGCACGTAAAATCATCTTTTTTGTGCTGCCCATTGTCCTTATAAGCGGTCTGATCTTTGGCTTTTTCTTTTTAAGAGATAAGGTCGAAGGCGTCAATCTTGATATTACGCCAATTTCCACCGATACGCTCAATCTAACGTCAGATACAGCAAAAAGCGATACTATTGTCAAAAATCCAAGCTTGCTTGATTATTTTACGGGCACAGAATCAGTCGCCGATAGTATTATTCTCGAAGCAGCTGTAACTGATAGCGCATGGATTAGTATTGTAATGGATGGCCAGCGCAGTGAACAGACAATCCTTACACCAAATAATCCGCGTCGCTGGTCTGCCCAGAAGATTTTTAAACTGACACTTGGCAATGCAGGTGCGGTTACATTTACGCGTAACGGCGAGAAATTGCCTGTTTTAGGAAAAAAAGGAACTGTACTGCGCGAAGTGCGAATCACGGCTGATAATGTGACAACTTCTGCTACGCCATGGCAGACTAATCCCCCGAAACAGTAAATTTAAAAGCCCTTCCGAAATGGTTTTTAAAGCTACAGAAATTTTTAGGACCCGTTGTTATGTTAAAAAAAATATTTTATTAGATCACCTTTTTAAAACTTACATTCCGCTTCGTATTATATCGTGAATCCGGATTATACCTAAATATTTCTGCTCTTCATTTATCACAGGTAACACACTGATCTGTTGCTCCCGGGCTTCCATAATTGCCAATGCCTCGCCCAGAAGCAGATCAGGTGAAACTGAAATCGGACCTGCCGTCATCACATCCTTTGCTTTTAAAAATCGGATATCATCGTATTTTTGCAATGCGCGGCGTACATCACCATCCGTAATAATTCCAGAGAGCTTTTTCTCGTCTATTACAGCAACGCACCCTAGCCCTTTTGCGCTGATCTCAATTACTGCCTCACGGAATGTCGCTTCTAAAAACACCTGGGGCAAATCTCTCCCCGAATGCATTACATCACGCACACGCAGTGTTAGATTGCGGCCAAGCTGCCCCAGAGGGTGCCGCTCGGCAAAATCCTGAAGCTGCACTTTTTTTAAAAGCATAATACAGGCAGCCAGGGCATCACCAAGCGCAAGAGCGACGGTGGTACTGCTCATAGGCGCTACATTGAGCGGACACGCTTCTTTCTCCACGCTTGCATTAATGACAATATCTACGTTCCGTGAAAGCGGAGAATCAAGTTTTCCAGCGAAGAGGATAATCCCTATGCCCTTCTTTTTTAGAAATGGTATAATTTCGAGCAGCTCTTTTGTATTACCACTTTTAGAAAGAAAAAGCGCTATATCACCCGTTTCGGCAATGCCAATATCTCCATGCAATGCCTCAAGCGGATGCATAAAAACTGCAGGTGCACCGATGCTTGAAAATGTTGCTGCAATTTTTCTCCCGATCAGGCCAGACTTTCCAATACCGCAGACCAGAATCTTTCGTGCGGCAGTAAGTGCTAAGGCAGCTTTAACAATACTTTCATCCAGTTGACGAGCAGCATTATCCAGAGCCTCTTTTTCTTCATTTATAACGCGTTTTGCTTCGCTTATTACTGCATCAGCAATATCGCTTTTTAAAAGAGAAATTTCAGTCTCAGCAGCAATATTGTTCAATGGAGCAGCCCACCAAGATTTTCACCGCCAAGTAAATGGCAGTGGATATGAAACACCGTCTGGCCACCATCTTTGTTGCAATTCATGATAAGCCTGTAGCCATTTTCAGCAATACCTTTTTGTTTAGCAATTTTTGCAGCTGTAAGGATAATTTTTCCGAGCAATACCTCATCACCGTCCTCGGCATCATTAAGGGTAGCTATATGCTTTTTTGGCACGATAAGGATATGCACAGCCGCAGCGGGAGAAATATCTTTAAAAGCGATAATATCCTCATCTTCGTACTCAATATGCGCCGGGATTTCGCGATTAATGATCTTTGTGAATATTGATTCAGCCATAATTTTATAAATGTTGTATTTAAGAAATGACACAAAATTACAAAAAAAGCCCCTTGTTATTTCTAACAAGGGGCTTTTTTATTTGTCAGGGCTGATGATTACTGCACGAACGTGATAGTACCAGTTTGTGTAGTTTCTCCTGCAACGATTCTGTAGATATAGCTGCCTGAAGCAACTGTCATACCCGCATCATTGCTGCCATCCCATTTCACTTCATTGAAGCCGTTCTGCTGGTCATTTACAAGTGTACGAACAACTTTTCCGAAGATATCTACGATCTCAACTTTTACCTGAGTAGTAGTCGGAAGCGTGTAGCGGATGATAGTATTCTCACCACCATTGAATGGATTAGGGAATGCAGGTGCAAATGCAACTTCATTTCCGGCACCAATCTCGATCTCAACGGAGTTTGAGAATGATTCCGAACCATCAAGGTCTACCTGGCGGAGGCGGTACTCATAAATACCAGGAGCAACAGTTCCGTCGAAATAGCTATACTCTTCTTTTTTCGATGAATTACCTTTTCCTTTTACAAAATCAATGTGTGACCAGTCTCCTGCTGTTCCAAGCTCACGGCGTTCAACATTAAAGCCGGAGTTGTTAATTTCAGAAGCTGTGCTCCACCAGAGATCTACACCACCATTGCGGGCTTCGCCTGCTAGAGGTGAAAGCTCTACTGGAAGAACCTGCTGGTTAAACGCACGTTTACCAAGGAATGGACGGATCATCGGGATCCATGTACCGCGTGAACGTGTCTGGAATCCGTTTGTAGGAGCACCAGCGCCACCATGGTCGAGGTGTGCATATGCAGGGTTACCCACGAATGGCATAAATGGATTCCATGTACCACTGCCTTTTGTATTTTCATACGCAAACCTGTTATCATTGATCAGTCGTCCACTGCGTTTTACACGGAAGCCGCGATCAATCATTACACTCGTACCACTCACACCCAATACAGGAATTTGACTAAAGTTAGTAGTAACCATACCCATGCGTGAAGAAGAACCACCAAGCTCAAGACCTACATAGGTCTGGCCTACAGCAGCCCAGTAATCTCCTGGTGGAAGTACTACTTCGCGATCAAGTTTATACGTAGTATAGCGGTCAACAAAGAATTTCGCGCTATCTGCATCATATCCACGAAGGCGGGTAATAGAGCTACCTGCTACAGGAAGTGCAGCCGGTACACCACCCTGGTCACGGTATAGTGCAAATGTGATAAACTGATCAGGATCCTGGTTGATAGAAGCAAAGAATGCCTGATAACCTTTTACAGTATCCTGAGCATAAAGGGTGAATTTCATAGCCAGCTGACCTGACTGGAAACCACCTGCTGTACCATACGCAGTAGTCGGAGTAAATCCACCACTGTTGAATCCAGGGATATTCAGACCTCGTCCAGCTGTAGCAGAGAATGATTGCTCAGGAACATTATTTGTCGGCGTAGCTACCGGGTCGTATGCGAATACAGGGCCAAATGTAAGACGCATTCTCGAATATGTCTCATCATTTAGTGGCTCAAGGTCGCCACCGCCAAGTTCATTATTAAAGAGCTTGCCATAGATAGTATACTCTGCGTCAACAAATTCATTTCGCGCAGTGTCACGCTGTGGTCCGCCATTGCGGGCGTTCCAGTTTGGCATTGGCAATTCGATTTCCTGGTTGCCCGGGAGGAATGGAACTGTTTGAGAACGGCCAACACCGTACACTCCGTATACATCATCGTTTGGATTGTTATTTCTCCAGATACGAACATTTACAGAGAATGCCTGTGAAGTAATACCTGTATTATTTGCAATTTTAGCACGGATAGGGATCTGCGTTGCCTGGCTGGCAGGTGCTGCAGTATACGGCCAATTTGCAATAACTGATGACAATTCAATATCCGGCACTTCTGATGGGAAGAGAATGCGTACGTTATCTACAAAGAAGTTATCTGAGTCATCCTGTGGGAATGGA
>DASPKH010000225.1:0-5654 GCA_035628175.1 Patescibacteria group bacterium | reverse complement strand
AATACACGAGGCACAAGTTGGCTGCTCGGGTACGTGCCGAGAAATGTATTGAATTCATCAATCGCTTCGCCGAAACGCTGGTTTTGGAAATACGTCCAGCCAACGGAATAGAGTGCATCGTCTGCGAGCTCTGAGCGCGGGTGCGAGCGAACGAAGTTTTTAAAAGCTGTAATTGCTTCATTATAATTTCCAGCGCGGTAGAGCGCTTGTCCGAGTTGGTATGCAGCATATTGGCTGCTCTCGCCCTTCGGCGCACGCGAAACAGCTTCACGATATGCTGCCGCCGCTGCGGAATATTCCTTTAAAACATAATGCCCGTCGCCTTTTCGCACAAGAACTTCCGGTGCAAACTTCGATTTCGGAAATGCTTTTAAAAGATCAGTGAAATTCTGCGTTGATTTTGAAAACTCCCGTTTGCGAAAAGCTGTCCAGCCAAGGCCGTACATTGCCTCTTCACGCCGTTCACTTTTCGGATAGTTTTTTAAAAGATTTTTGTAGCTTTCCTCGGCATTTGTCAGTAGGTCAGAGCGGTAATACGATTCAGCCAGCCAAAAAACTGCCTCATCCTGCCGTGGATCGCGCAAATGCTCAGCCATAAATGAGCGCAAACTTGAGATCGCATCACGATACTGCTTATTCTGCGCCAACACAATTCCCCTTTTTAAACGCGCTTCTGCAAGATAACGCTGTTTAAGAGGCATCATATAGTCGGCGCTTTTTTCTGCAAGTTGAAGCGCTGCAGTATAGCTGCGAACGGCTTTTTCCTCGTCTTCGAGTTCATTGTACACAGCGCCCAGCAGGAGTTTTGTGCGCACAGACGTTACTGCGTCAGAGGCCTCGCGGTCAGCGCGCTCAAGGGTTCTTGCGGCATTTACATATTGCTTGTCCTCGTACTGCATTTGCCCGAGCTCCAGCAGAATCTGCCCGAGATAGGGATAGGCGGGCTGCACGGAAAGTGCGGACAGTTCTTTTAGAGCCTGCTCACGTTCACCTCTGCCTTTTAGAGCAACGATGCGGTATAATTGCGCCAACGGGCGAATTTTTGATCGGTCGCTTTCACCACTCTGTAGAATCCTGTCAAAGTATCCAAGCGCGGCATCGTTATTATTGCGGTTCAATTCAGCCCAGCCCGCTGATAAACTCACCTGGTTTTTAAAATGCGATTCAGGATATTTTTCAACGAATTCACGTGCGATGGCAAGCGAGCGGTCAAACTGCCCGGAAAGATTGTATGCTTCGGCCTGAAGATACATCACCTCTTCCGGCGCATTTTCCACGTAGCTCTGCACTTCGTACAATTTTGCTGAGTCGCCCGCCGCAATAATTTTTAAAACATTTGCAGCATCGCTCAGTGCCACGATGGCCGCGCCTGCATCCCGTAGCACAAGATGGTTCTGCGCTTCGCGAATGAGGGCCGCGACGCTTACATTGCGCCGTGAATACCTCGTGCGGACATTTTTAAAATGGAAAATTGCGCGGTGGGGCTCATTGTCAAGTTCGGCGATTTGCCCGAGCGCAAAAACCGCGTCATCAGCATATTTTTCTTCAGGATAGCTTTTAAAAGCGCGTTCGAAAAGCGGCAGAGATTCGTCATATTTGGACTGCTGCGACATCGAAATCGCCGCCCAAAACAGACCTGACTGTGCCAGCGGACGATAACTTGCACTGCGATTTTGAATATCTTTTTCGGCGGACTTGTACGAATTGGTAAAATACTCCTGCGCATTAGCGAAATTTTTCCGCTCGAGCGCCAGTAATCCCCGCTCAAACCAGGCATACGCATAGAGCGGCGAGTTCCTACGATTCTGCAAAAATTCCTCCAGCAGTGTTTCCGCGCGCGCAAAATTGCCCGAAGCTGTTTCCACTTCACTCTGCAAAATAATTGCGCGGTCAGGATATGTTTCAGGGAATTGATTTAATGCACGGCGAAGCTCCATGCGTGCCAGATCAAGCAAACGCGCGTCATACAGTGCACTACTGCGCGCCACTTCATACGAAGCATATGGCGTGAGCGGTTCGACGATCTGGGCCTGCGCAGAAAAAACGGCAAGCCCCGCGCCCGCAAGCGCAGAAATAAAAATTTTTCCTATCATGCTGATATTCGGGAACGAGATGTATTCGGGAAACATCTGATGCTGCACTGTAAAATTACGAAATACGAATGGTTTAACAAAAAAGAATGTTTTTAAGAATATGGTGCTAAAGCTTTTAAAAAAACGGCATTACCAGATTATAGTGTAATTTCAGCTCTCATTTAACATCTTTTTCAACGTTGTGCTTTTAAAAGCTCGCATTATTTTCGGATGATAGATTTGCACCATAATAGTTTGGTTTATTAGTGGCTAGCAGCTTTTTAGCCTTTTCAAAAACTCGATCACGAAACTACTCATTGTCAGTTTCCCAAACAGCTCCTTAGATACAGAAAACCCGCCTTTTATGGGCGGGTTTAGTAAGTCATCGCAGATCCAGATTATAAATTGCACCTAACTGCAGAGTGTGGTTATACTCATAAATTCTTGCATTACCTTGGGCCAGTAGCTGGTGCATGTAGCCTATCTCCGCTGAAAAATCTTTTGAAAACTTCCAACCCAATGCGACATAGGCGCGGTTCTGGTCAAAAATATTGTTTACGCCACCGCCAAAACCAATAAAAATTTCGTCGTAGAGCGCAACATATGGTTCGCCGTCCTCAAGCGTAGCGCCGATGACTGGTACATTTGCCCGCAGAAGGTAGCGGAACCTGTTTTTAAAAATCCAATCGCCCGTTCCAGCCACTTCGATCCAGCGCTGTTCCAGGCGATAACGGTGCTGGAGTGCAGCACGCCCAAGCGATCCTTTTAAAAGCATCTGCTGATACACGCGATGCTCCGGAAATACTTCCCGCGCGGGAAAATCGCCGTATGGATATGTGTCCACATAGGCATAGCCTAACGTCAGCGCCGTGGTTTCATCCGCATGAAAATTTATGCCTGTACGCAGAAGCAGCTGCTGCCATGTTTCTAAAAGCTCCGCGCGCCGCACCTGCGCTTCGGTGTGAATGCTCCATGCATCAGCTACGCGCGCTGTGCCAAAATACATCAGCCACGCGTTTGTATTGTCGTCGCGTACACGTGTCTGCGCTTCAGCTATGCTGCTTTTTAAAAAGCAAAGTAGCGCAACATATATTAGTGTAATTATCCGATTCATGTCCATAAACCCTTAAAAAGAAAACCCGCTTTTAAAAAACGGGTTTGTTTTAAAAACAAGAAAAAAGAATTTTTAAATTCAAAACTTTAAAAATTACCAGCCAAGGATATATGCAAAGATGAGCGGTGCAACAATTGTAGCATCGGACTCCACGATGAATTTCGGAGTATTAATGTCGAGTTTGCCCCACGTAATCTTTTCATTTGGCACAGCGCCGGAGTATGAACCATAGCTCGTAGTAGAATCTGAAATCTGCGCAAAATAGCTCCAAAACGGGATTTCATGCATCTCAAGATCTTGGTATAGCATTGGCACTACGCAGATCGGGAAGTCACCCGCTATACCGCCTCCGATCTGGAAAAATCCAACGCCTTTGCCGGAACAGTTCTTTTGGTACCAGTCGGCAAGCCAGATCATGTATTCGATGCCGGACTTCATCGTGCTGGCATTTAGCTCGCCTTTGATGCAGTACGATGCAAAGATATTTCCCATTGTTGAATCTTCCCATCCTGGGCAGATAATCGGAAGATTCTTTTCAGCCGCCGCGATCATCCATGAGTCTTTTGGATCAATCTCATAATACTGCTCCATCTCGCCGCTGAGCAACATTTTGTACATAAATTCATGCGGGAAAAATCTTTCTCCAGCATCCTGCGCATCTTTCCACTGTTTATAAATGTGCTTTTGAATTCTGCGGAAAGCTTCCTCTTCCGGGATACACGTGTCCGTTACGCGGTTGTAGCCGCCTTCAAGTAGTTCCCATTCGTCCTGCGGGCTCAAGTCGCGGTAATTCGGCACTCGCTTGTAGTGCGAGTGCGCCACGAGATTCATAATATCTTCTTCGAGGTTAGCCCCGGTGCATGAAATAATGTCCACTTTCCCCTGGCGGATCATCTCCGCAAGCGACTTGCCAAGCTCGGCTGTACTCATTGCGCCGGCTAGCGTCATAATCATTTTGCCGCCTTCATCAAGGTGCGTTTCATAACCTTTTGCAGCATCCACGAGAGCCGCCGCGTTGAAATGTTTGTAGTGATGCTCAAGAAATTGCGAAACCGGTCCTTTTGCCATTTTCTCTCTATTTTAAAACGTTACGAAAAATTTCTTTTTAAAAAGCTGAATGCAAAATTACTCCATAATTTCCAGCATCACAAAAGATTACAAAATTTCTTTGAAAAGCTTTAAAAAATCTTGTCAATTCCGCATTATTCCGTACTTTTCGCGCTTCGTATATATTCACCGTGGTTTTTAAAAATGAAGTATTACCTCAAACTTTTCCTTATCAATATCGTTTCCGTCGTTTTTCTCCATGCCGTCGTTTTAAAACTTCTCTACAATCTGGGCGCGGGAATCAAAGGGCTGGACAGTATGCTCACCATCGTCATTACGCCGCTTGCACTCTGCTGGTCAAATTACGTGATGTCAAAAGGCAGATCCACGAAAAGTTTTATTGTCAACGCAACCATGATCCTTGCCGCGGTCCTCATCAGCAATTACCTCAGCGATATAAACTGGCGCAGCACCTCAGCCGCCTACGCCGATGATGCTGAAACACAGGGCGTATACGGTCTTTTTACCATCGTGCAGGCTTTCTTTACGATCATTGGCATTACAGGAATATTTATTGCGAAGAAATTTGAGGAGAGAAAGTTAGAAACAAAGGATTTTTAAAAAGCTGCTACTTTTAAAAGCACAGCATTTAAAAAGGAGATTTATTAAAAAATCACCAGTATTTATACATGATGTTTTTGGCAATCGTTTTAGAAGCATTTTTTATAGCGGATGTCAGTATTTCTTCTGGTGGCCTTCTGTCCTCAACCATACCCGGCCTTGAGGTTCCCTTGGAGATCATGAGTAATAGACCATCTCTGCCAAATAACTTCATTTCCAGGTCAAGATCAATTTTCCTCCCTGTTTCGCCGCCAATACCAAAAGCAAAACTAAAGGCCCCTAGCGAAATCCCAACAGGCACACCCGGAGTTTTGTACTCATTATTTACCTGTACATTAGAGATCCCTGAAATTATGATTGCATCAAGGTTATTTCTCCGGCACATTTCAATAGCCTGATTTCGTATAAAAGCAGAATCCTGCGACGTTATTGCCTCATCAATATACTGTACATTCCTCACTCCATTATATGTGAATGTATTGAGAACCGTCTCCCGATATACGTCGCGAAGATATGTCGATGTAGTATCATCAAGTTTATATGGCTGTATTGCCAGAATACCGATCCTTCCTTTTTCCAGTGCAATTATTCGTTCATGATGCTCTGAAAGGGTAGTGCAGCCATACAGTAAAATACTAAGGAGAATTCCGGCAAGAATTTTAAACATATACTTTTAAAAATGAGTTATACTTATCAACTGCTCTTGCAATATACAAATCCTTTAAAAATAGTACCAGCTTTACGATTAATCACTTGACCACCGATATCCTCACTCTTTTAAAGACCCGCAAAACTACACG
>DASPKH010000224.1:0-11353 GCA_035628175.1 Patescibacteria group bacterium | reverse complement strand
GGGACATCGCTTTAATAATGACGCCCTTTTGAATTTTCCGTCAGGGAGTCAGCCACTTTTTTAAAAGCTGTGCAGTAAAATTTGCCCGAACCTACCAGTATAGGTTCTGCTGAATAATTGGTGAATTCAACGTCAAAGTAGAGGTGCTTTAATCAACACGATAATTTTTCAGAAACCACCTGTACGGCAATGTCCTTTTCCGGCTTCGAAACAATTTCGCGGCCTTTGCTCCAGAATGTTTGCTGCGCAACAGGTTTGAGCCGTACCACAAGCTCCGAACAGCTGCTTACCAAGAAGCACACGGCCAAAAGTGAAGATATGCAGAGCTTTTGCACGCGCCTTTAAAAAAAATATCTTTTGAGAAATTATCCCCGCCGAACCGTTGCTATTTTCCTGCGCACATCTGATGCTGTTGCCAAACGGCTCACCACGCGCGCCAGCTTTTTTGCATTGTCAAAATTTGCTTTGCGGACACGTTTTTTCAGTTCTAGCAGCAGTGGCGGCGCTACGCTTAATTCGTCCACGCCAAGACCAATAAGCAGCTCTGTTGCCGCCGAATGTCCGGCGATTTCTCCACAGATGGAGACCGGGATTTTGCGCTTTTTTGCAGCGTCTATTGTAGTTTTTAAAAGCCGTAGGACTGCAGGATGAAATGAATCATATACATCTGCTACATGCTCATTTGTACGGTCGGTGGCAAGGGCGTGCTGCGTGAGATCGTTGGTGCCAATGCTGAAAAAATCTACCATTGCGGCAAGTTCCGGTGCCATGAGCGCAGCGGCGGGAGTTTCGATCATAATGCCGATAGGTGTGGCTGCGTCGAAGGGAATTCCTTCAGCTTTTAAAGCCCGTTTACATTCATCAATTATTGCCAGCGCATCCTTCAGTTCGCCTACGCCAGTGATCATTGGCAGCATCAGGCAGATATTTTTATGGAGAGAGGCGCGAAGAATGGCGCGGATTTGTGTTTTAAAAATATCACGGTTTTTTAAAAGAAAACGGATACCGCGAAGCCCAAGCGCCGGGTTGCTTTCTTTTAAGAAACCGTCCACCTGCTTATCGCTGCCAATATCAAACACACGGAGCGTTACTGCATGAGGGTAGGCGCGTTCGGAGATTTTCGTGTACCAGTCGCACTGTATTTCCTCGTCAGGAAATCCGCCGTGCTGCATTGTCAGGTATTCCGTTCGCACCAGCCCGATGCCTTCCGCACCGCAGAGAACTGCCCGTTCAGCATCTTCGGGGCAATCGATATTTGCCGTAAGGCGTATTGTACGGCCATCGCGCGTCTCAGAGGGTAATTTGGCAAGTTTGCCAAGGCGTTTTTTATGTTCTTCGGTCTGCTGCTGACGTTTTCTGTATTTTACCAGCGTTCGCGGCCGCGGGTTGATGATGATTTCACCAGCGTAACCGTCAACAATGATCGTCGTACCTTCCGAAAGCATCGAGGTAATCCCTTTTACACCGATCACAGCCGGGATTTTCAAGGAGCGCATAAGAATTGAGCTGTGCGAGGCTATTCCGCCAACTTCCGTTACAAACCCTTCGATCTCTGATTCGTTAAAATAAATAAGGTCGGTCGGCGAGATCGTGGTTGCAATAACAATGCTGCCTTTTGCCATAGAATGCGTGTAGCGTCTTTCTGTGAGCTGGCTCAGCAATAATTCCTTTACATGATCGAGCTCGCCTGCACGGTCACGCAGATGTAGGTCTGCGGCATGACCGAAAAGTTTCTTTCGGCTGTCAAATTCTTGCACAACGGCAAAATCGGCCGGGTAGCATTCATTAATAAGCGTTTGGATAGCCGTGGTAAGCGTCGGGTCGGTAAGGATAAAACGATAGGTCTCTAAAATTTCAACAGCGCTTGGGGCTTCTTCATTGGCAAGCTCGATCGTGGCTTCTAACTCTTTTAAAGCGTGTTTGAACGCGCGTGCATAGCGGATCTGCTCGTCCGGTATCTGCTCCTGCGGCACACACTGAGTGGCAATTCCATGAGGCTCATTTTGCAAAATTACAGCCTGTGCGATCGAAATGCCGCCGGAAGCCGGGATCCCTTTGAAACGACTTTCCTTCACCGCCACATCCTTTAAAAACAGTCCTTCAGCCGGAGCGGACAGAAACAAAGCCATTGTACCACTATCTGAGTCGCCATCGTTCATGAAGTTTTTATCCTCTATGAGTTTGAAATGCGACTGGAATTTACGTTCTTTTTAAAAGGTATGCAAGCCTCTTTTGAAAAAATCTGCAATTGTGGAAAACTTTTTAAAACGAGTTTCAACAACGGTTTACAGTTCACCAAAGCCCGAATCAAAATATTCGCCAATCTTTTTTAGAGCATCGTGCTCATCCGCGCCCTTTGCCTGGAGCGTGAGTGTGCTACCCTGTTCGGCGGCGAGGGTCATCACGCCGATGATGCTTTTAGCATTGATCACCAAGCCATCTCTCTCAAGGAATATTTCCGCTTTAAACTGCGCTGCTAATTTCACCAAACCCGCCGCAGGACGCGTATGAAGTCCCGCTCGATTTTTTATCGTCACTTGTTTTTCAACCATATTCTTAAAATATTTTATTCCGCTGCCTTTAAAATTCTATTCATCAAACCTAATTTCTGTTCTGTATTATCATCGAGAATAATTACAATCTGCTCAATGCTAGCCTTATCAGCATCGCGGAATTCCGCGTACAGCGTTTCTGCAAGAAGAGGGCGCGCATTTTTAAAAGAATTGGACAGAATGCGTGTTTTTAAAAGGTCATTTTCTTTTAAAAACATTTCCGCTTCAGCGCCATTTTTAAAAAGCAACACTTTCGCTTTCGGTGCATAATGTCTGTATTTCATGCCAGGCGAGGCAACTCTCTCGTTGGTTGTGAAAGAACTGACAACCTCGATCTTTGTTTTTAAAACATCTTCGATTTCTTCATTTGTAATTGTGCCTGGGCGCAGAATTATCGGTGTTTTGCCAAGAATGCTGATAACCGTGGATTCAATGCCAACACGGCAGGCTCCTCCGTCAAGGATCGCCGGAATTTTTCCTGCCATATCTTCTAAAACATGCTGCGCAATCGTAGGACTTGGTCTGCCGGAAATATTCGCCGAGGGCGCTACAAGTGGTTCGCCTGTAGCGGAAATGAGCGCTAACGCTACATCATGATCCGGCATACGAATGGCGATAGTATCCAGCCCGGCTGAAACTGCTGCCGGAACGCGCGGATGCTTTTTTACAACAACCGCCAGCGGCCCCGGAAAAAATGCTTCGGCAAGTTTTAAAAAGGCATCAGGGATTTCTACTGCAATTTTCTCAATGTCTGAGATTGCGGAAATATGTGCAATGAGCGGATTGTCATTCGGTCGCCCTTTGGCAGCGAAAATTTTTAAAACAGCTGCTTCCTCAAAAATACGAGCACCAAGGCCGTATACTGTTTCTGTTGGAAAAGAAACAAGTTCGCCTTTTTTTAAAAGCTCGGCGCCGAGAGCGATTGAGCTTGTAAAGTCAGCTTGAGCATTAAAAATCTGCGTTTGAAATTTCATTTTTAAAAGCTTACTTGACCGTATAATTTTTTAAACGCAACGTGCCTGACGGCAAGACCTGCTCGATTAACCCGACATTTTTTGCAAAATAAATATCCGAGCGGAGTGTGTCACGAACGCCTGTTGTGGTGATTACCTGTATTTTTTTTACGTGGATCGCATCGCTGTAGGTAGTTCCTTCCACCGTATGCGTGACGCCGCTATGCACGACAGAATATGTTGTTTTGTTTTCATAATTATCCGCTGTAATTGTTTCTCTCCACATAGAGCCGGAACGTCCGATAAGCGTGATAAGGTCGGTATTTTCATGGCGAATGAAAATCGTGTCGCCGTTTTTTCGGTATGACTCAGTGTAGCTGTAGGGCGTGGTGCCGGCGGTGTACGAAAGTATATTGACGTAGCTGCGACCATTGATGAGCGTATCACCCGTGATGCTGTCTTTTGTTGTAGAACTCACACCATCTGTTGTCAGTTCATATGTCCACGTGGAGCCGTAGGTGAGAGGGAAATAGTTGACGGCATTCTGGGGCGTCGGGTTCGTTGCGGTTTCGTCGTCGCAGCTGCCGAGGAGGAGCATTCCTGCGAGGATAGCGGGTTTTAAAAGTTTTTTCATGCTTGTAAGATATTGATTACTTTATTGAATAATTTTTGAGACGTGACTTTGACGTAACTCTATCATTCCAAGAGATAGATTCAATTAAACCTATGTTTTTTGCAAAATACTGAATCCCCTCAGCTCGTAGGGTGTCACCTTTGTAATTTACTGATGAACTCAATACTCGTACACGTAATACATCAGTATAATTTACCCCATTGACTGAATGATGTAATCCTTTACCCGTAACAGTAAACGTAAGAGTATATGGATTAGGTAAAGCTGCATAAGTTGTAGACCATGTAGCTCCATATCGCTCTATTAACTGAATATCATTTCTATAAAGAAAGAAGCCATAATAGACCGTATCATTGCTTCTTCGGTAAAATTGATTTAGCTTAACCGTATCATAATCATTAGGTATGACCCCTTGCTTAATCATGAAGGAGTTCCCATCTTCAAAAAGTTCTTCGCCTATAATTGAACTGTAAGAAATTGTAACTTCACCGTTAAGCAGCTCGGAGTGGCTATTTTCATATGTCCAGCTCGAACCCAGCGTCAGAGGGAAATAGCCGTTTCCTGTTGGAGTTGGGCCAACAGAATTATCCGTGCAGCTATTTATAAAAACTGTACATAAGATTATCAATAGTATTTTTTTCATTTTGTTTTAAAAAGTTGATGAAATCTACTTCCTCGCGTTTTTAAAAGCTTCCGCATCAAACCACACCCTTTTTAAAACCACGCGGTTCATGGCATCGAGCGGGTAGTCGCGCACATATGGCTGCAAAAAGCGATAGTGCATTTCATAGAAGAGCATGAGCGCAGGTGCGTCCTGCATGGCAAGCGTTTCAGCTTGTTTGTAGAGGGCGTTTCGCTGGGCATTGTCAGTTGTAGCGACAGCCTCTTTTAAAAGCCGTGTGACCTCGGGATTATTGTAGCGCGTGCTGTTTGGGTAGCTTGGTTCCGACATCGTCTGCGGTACAAGCGAACCATCGAAAAGATTAATATAATTTTCTGCATCGGGATAGTCTCCATACCAGCGCGTGCCCCAAAATGCGAGTTTGCCTGATTCGGCCATATCCAGAAGCTGCGAAAACTGAATTTGATTAATACCAATATTCACGTTTAAAACCTCTGCAAACATACGCTGAACAGCTTCGGCAACTTGGACAAGGCGCGGTTCTTGATAAATAGAAAGATCGACTTTCGGAAAGCCCTGTCCATTTGGATAACCGGCCTTGGCAAGCAGCTCGCGTGCTTTCTGCGGATTGAACGTATATCCTGGAATGCCGGAAACATCATAGCCTGGCAGAACAGGTGGCGTAATACCATTTGTTGCAGCCGAGTGCGGTGAATTTTTTAAAACATAGCGAACGATCTTGTCGCGGTCTACAGCGTATGAAAAAGCACGGCGCACGTCCGGATTGTCAAACGGTTTCTGCGTAGTAAGAAAGTCCAGAAACCACGTGAGCAGGGCAGGTTCTGATTGAAAAATATATCTCGTGTATTCACCCTGCGGCTGCTTTGTCTGCGCATTCAGCACATTTTCAAAATACTCAGTCGGGATAGTGAAGTTCTCTTCCAGCTCTCCTTTTTTAAATTCCTCCAGCTGGATCTTATCGTCCATGACGAAGGTTATTCTTATGCCATCAAGTAAGGGCAATTGGTTCCCAGCTTCGTCGCGCTGCCAGTAACGTGGATTTTTCTGGAGAATAATATGCCGGTCTTCAGCCCACTCTTTAAAAATGAATGGGCCACTTCCGACTGGATTTTTAAAATAATCCTGACCGTACTTTTCTACGGCTTCACGGGGAACTACGCAGCCAAACGCATTCACGAGCGTGTAAAGAAAGGGCGCGAAAGGTCGTGTAAGCTCGACAGAAAACGTGGTGTCGTCAATTGCCTTTAAACCTACTACATTTCCTACATTATCTTTTTTTAAAAGCTTAGCATTATAATACTCCGTTGCGCCTGCCACGCGGTCTTTAAAAGCCCAAAAAGCTGCCGTACGTGTAGCCGGATCGCAGGCACGTGTAAATGAATACACAACATCCTGTGCAACCACTTTGCGACCTTTGCTGTTAGGGAAAACTTCGTGGTCATGGAAATATACATCGCCACGCAGGTGAAAAATATACATTTTCCCATCAGGTGAAATTTCCCATTTTTTGGCAAGCTCAGGAATAATATTGAGGTTGGAATCCAGAGATATAAGCCTGTCGTAAATTTGTCCTGCAATGTCATCAGCAAGTTTACTTGTAATAATGACCGGATCAAGGCCGTTGGGATTTCCTCGCAGCATATTGATGCGGTAGGTGCCACCGTAATATTTGCCACCTTCCGCATTTTTAAAGTCCACAGAAGTATCTTTCTTCGTGCAACCGGTAAGGACAATTGTCAAAAAAAGAATTAAAGTAAAGCTTTTTAAAAATATTTTTTTAAAGGATGGGTGAGAGAAATTTCCTTGAAAAAGAAAGTTCACAGCGTTCCTCGTTGTGATATTGGTTAAATAATGGTATTTTTCGGATTGTTTTTAAAAACAAAGTGTTTGTTTTTACAAATTGCAATCTACGATTTTTTAAAAAGACAGCGGTCATAAATTTACGATTTTAAATAGAGGTCATATCCGTGAAGCCGATTACCAAGTTTGTAGTAGCCCCGTCCTTACCAAAGAATATTGCGCTTTTAAAAGAACTTGCCTATAATTACTGGTGGTGCTGGAATGCTGATGCCAAAGAGCTTTTTGCGCGGGTAGATCGCCGAAAATGGGACGATGTACATCATAATCCCGTTGCGCTTTTGCAAAATATGAGCCAGCCACAGCTGGAAGACCTATCACAACAGCGGGATTTTGTGCATTTTCTGGACCATGTCTATGCACAGTTTCGTGCTTATATGGACGATCAGCCGTGGTATGGGAGTTCTGAGAACAGCTCGGAAGGGACAATCGCGTATTTCAGCGCAGAGTTTGGGATCCACGAAAGTTTCCCGAATTACTCGGGCGGTCTGGGGGTACTGGCGGGCGATCATTTAAAATCCTCCAGCGATCTTGGCGTACCGCTTGTAGGTATCGGGCTTTTGTACCAGAAAGGGTATTTTCGTCAATACCTGGCGCAAGACGGCATGCAGCAGGAAATGTTTGTGTACAATGACTTTTACTCCATGCCGCTCACACTGATGAAAAATGAACGTGGTGAGCCACTTGTAATAGATGTAGACCTGCCTAAAGGCAAAGCATACGCCCAGATCTGGAAAGTTCAGGTAGGCCGCGTACCGCTTTATATGATGGATACGAATACGGAACTGAATACCGTGCAGGAATACCGCGACATTACAGCGCAGCTCTACGGCGGGAATCAGGAGACGCGCATCCAGCAGGAAATTATCCTTGGTATAGGCGGCGTCCGGGCTTTAAAAGCGCTGGGTATCACACCAAAAGTGTGTCATCTGAATGAAGGTCATGCAGCTTTTGCCGCGCTTGAACGTACCCGGAACCTAATGACTGAACTTGGAATGCCATTCCACCAGGCAATGGAGATCACACGCGCTGGAACAATCTTTACAACACATACCCCGGTGCCTGCGGGTAACGAAATTTTCCCGATAGACCTTTTACAACCATATTTCAGCGGATATTCTTCACAGCTTGGCATTTCCGGCGAAGAATTCCTAGCGCTTGGGCGTGTGGATACGTCTAATCAATCTGAAGGATTTTCTATGACGGTGCTCGGCTTAAAAACTACAAATTATCGCAATGGCGTAAGCAAACTTCATGGCGATGTGACACAGGTAATGTGGCATGGGCTGTGGAAGAACTTTCCCGAGGATGAAGTGCCAATCACAACGATCACAAACGGAATTCACACGCATACCTGGGTGGCGCGCGAGCTGGCCGAGCTGTATGATCGCTACCTGACACCGGAATGGCGCAATGATACGGACAATCCCGAGATATGGAAAGAGGTCGACGATATTCCTTCGGAAGCTCTCTGGCGAGCACACCAGCGCAGGCGCGAAACCCTTGTATCGTTTGTGAGAAAACACCTTGTCCGTAAACATAAAAGCCTTTTGACACCGCAGCAGCTCAATACGGTAAATGATTATCTCGATCCAGATATCCTGACCATTGGCTTTGCACGCCGGTTTGCAACATACAAACGCGCTGACCTGCTCTTTAGCGATATGGACCGCCTGCGCCGCCTTGTTTTAAATCCGCAACGCCCTGTGCAGATCATTATAGCCGGGAAATCTCACCCGAAAGACATCCCTGGCAAGGAAACAATTCGCCGGATCATTCAACGGGTGCGCGAATATGGGCTAGACCGGAATATTATCTTCCTTGAAGATTACGATATGGGCGTAGCACGCCACATGGTAAAGGGTTGCGACATCTGGCTGAATAACCCACGTCGCCCGTATGAGGCCAGCGGTACAAGTGGCATGAAAGCTGCTGTCAATGGTTGTATCCACGTAAGCGTGCTTGATGGCTGGTGGGATGAAGCTTATAATGGCCGCAACGGATTTGCAATCGGGCTTGGCGAGGAGTTGCCAAATCCTGATGAGCAGGATGCTGTTGATGCCGGAACTCTCTATAACCTGCTGGAGCGCGTTATCACGCCGCTATTCTATGACCGTGGACCTAACCGCGTTCCCGAGCAGTGGGTGACCTATATGAAAGAGTGTATCAAAAGCAATGCAGGACAATTCTCCACGATGCGTATGGTGCGCGACTATGCTCGCCGTTTCTATATGCCGGCGATGAAGGGATATTCTAATATGCTGAGTGATCATGGAGAGAAAGCACGCCAGATCCAGCAGTGGAAGCAGCATGTCGTCAGCGCATGGAATGGGGTTCGCGTGCAAAACCTGGAGGTGAGTGGTGGGGACAATGCGGAAGTTGGCAGTGAAATATTTGTGCGTGCGCGTGTCGAGCTTGGAGTTCTCCGGCCGGAAGACATTCGCGTGCAGGCGTATATGGGTAATGTGACAAGTGTTGGTGAGATTTTAAAAGGATCTTCCTCGCCGTTAAAGCTCATTCATTCTGACGGAGTGCATATTTTCGAAGGAAGTATCTCTTGTGCTGATAGCGGCTATAAAGGCTGTACCGTACGCATTGTGCCATCGCATCCACTCATGGCTAATGATGCTGACCTTTACTTATGTACATGGGCAGGACAATAATTTTTAACTTCCGGCGCATATTATATGCGCCTTTTTTTAGTTATACAATAGATCATAAAAGAATCAGCATATAATGGATTCAGCCGAAATAATCGAGATTTTAGAGGCTCGCAATGCCTTTGTGCATGGTCACTTTATAGCGCCAGACGGTCGCCATACTGATATGGATTTTTGTCTTGTCAAAGCGCTGCAATTCCCGCCGTACTGCCGCAAAATTGCATATGAGATAGTCAAACATTATTGGGATATGGATATTCAGCTTGTAATTTCCGTGCGTCTTGGTGGTGTACTGCTTGCAGCAGAGATAGCCCGTCAGCTCGAAGCTAGAGTGGTCTATACCAGGAGTACACATATAGATGATGAGCCCGAACTGCTCAAGGGCTTTGAAATTCATGCAGGTGACCGTGTTTTACTTATAGACGAAATTCTCACCGATGATATTTACCATTTTAAGACAATCGCCAAAAAAGTTTTAAAAGAGGATGCGCGCCTTGTGGGAATAGGTGTGGCAATTGATCTTTCCACACAACCAAACATCATGAATGTGAGGCAGATAAGTGCTCTCCAGATGAAGCGTAATATCTGGCCGGCAGACGAATGTGCACTGTGCAGGGCGGGTGAAAAGTTTTAAAAGGCAGTGGACTGGACAGTGAGTCTTTAAAGGTGAGTGGTGTTTTGTGCCACTCACCTTTTTTGTTTATTCTGCGGCACTTTTAAAATTTCTGCATATCACCTGAAAATGGCATTTTTATCCCCTTGGTCCTGACACTTCTATTATGCCTGTTTGGCCAGATTAAAATTAATCCCTAATTTACCCGGATAAAGAAGAAGTGGACAGAATGTTTCTGACAGTATGGAATCACCAGCGCTAAAAGCGGTAATAATAGACGATGAGTATTTCGCACGGGAAGTAATAAAAGGTATGCTGGAGGAACTTTGCCCGGGGCAGACAGAGATAACAGGTGAGGGTGAATGCCTGAAATCAAGTCTTAGGGCAATCCGTTCTTCAAAGCCAGATGTAGTTTTTCTTGATATACACCTTTTCGGTTGTACAGGCTTTGATGTGCTGAGTGCGCTTGAGCCTGAAGAGAGGGATTTTGCTCTTATTGTCGTAACGCATTGGGAGCAGTATGCCATAGATGCGATCGCCCATAGCGTTGTAGCATTTCTCACGAAGCCAATAGATCCTGATGAACTTACCGGGGCTATAAACAAGGCCAAAATCTACAGGGAGGACTCTGCGTATTTGCGTGCGCGAAAAACCTCGGCCTTTCTGCGGTATGCCGAGGCGCGCCATACTGAAGAACCGCTGCTTCAACTTTACTATAGCCTCGATATGCATGAGGTACCCATTTCACAAATTATCTACTGCTTTGTGGAAGGGAATTATACTACATTCATGCTTTGCTCTGACAGCGATCCCGCCATACGGGTAAAGGAACCGTTAAAAAATTATAGAGAGCTTCTCCTGAAGAATGAGTTTTTTGCCACAGATAAGTCAACGCTTGTAAATATGAAGCATATCGAAAAACTGAAGCATGGAGAAGGTGATAGAAAATGCTGTGCTTTCCTGAAAAAAGGATACAGGGTAGAAATGTCAAACGACAAGTATAATGAAATTCTAAAAATAAAAAAAAAAGGGGTAGGTAAATTTACTATCACCCGAAAAGGTGAGTTTTGTCACCTGGATTTGGTGCGTAGAAATACTGGTGCGTCCTGGCTCTTGACTGAAGAAAAAAATTGTGGTAGGTTGTGCTCCAAGAGAGTCGCGACCTCAAAAAATTTCCGGTAAAACCAAAAAATAACCGCTGGAAATTTCACCAATTATTTTTTTTATTTGTTTAGGAGAATTGCTATGTTTACACATGTAAAGCGAGGCATCTTCCTTGCGGTTTTCTGTCTTATAGGAGTTTTCTGTTTTTCATCAAGTAATGCATTAGCTCAGGATCCACCACCTTGTTTGCCAGATTGTTATAATGATGTTTTTGGTAGTCTTGACTCATTAACAATTACCATGATGCCATGTAATGAACTGGTGAAAATAAAATACC
>DASPKH010000223.1:0-6183 GCA_035628175.1 Patescibacteria group bacterium | reverse complement strand
TTCTAAAAAAATTACGGTGGACGTTCGTGGGGAATTCCTCCAGCTGAAAGATACGATCAATACGATGGTGGACCAGCTCCGGTCATTTGGTTCGGAGGTAACCCGTGTTGCCCGCGAGGTAGGTTCCGAAGGAAAGTTGGGCGGACAGGCTGTTGTGCCGGGTGTGGCAGGCGTTTGGAAAGATTTGACCGATAATGTGAACTTCATGGCAAGCAACCTAACAAATCAGGTGCGAAATATTGCCGACGTGACTACTGCTGTTGCAAAAGGCGACCTGACACGAAAGATCACCGTAGATGTAAAGGGCGAACTCATGGAGCTGAAAGACACGATCAATACGATGGTGGATCAGCTTAACTCCTTTGCTGCTGAGGTGACCCGAGTAGCGCGTGAGGTAGGTACAGAGGGTAAGCTTGGTGGACAGGCTCAGGTGCAGGGTGTTTCCGGTACATGGAAGGATCTCACAGACAGCATGAATTCTATGGCCGGAAATCTTACAGACCAGGTTCGGAATATTGCCAAAGTTGTGACTGCTGTTGCAAACGGTGATCTTAAGAAGAAACTTACGTTTATGGCAAAAGGTGAGCTGGCCCTTCTTGCCGATACTATCAACGGAATGATCGACACACTAGCAACGTTTGCCGATCAGGTAAGCGGCGTAGCAGGCGAGGTAGGTGTCGAAGGACGGTTGGGTGGCCAGGCGGTTGTACCAGGTGCAGCCGGAACATGGCGTGACCTTACAGATAATGTGAATCAGCTTGCTGCAAACCTCACAAACCAAGTGCGTGCGATTGCAGAAGTAGCAACTGCCGTGACAAAAGGTGACCTTACGCGGTTTATCAATGTAGATGCGCGGGGCGAGCTCGAAGAATTGAAAAACAATATCAACGAGATGATTCGCAACCTCAAAGAAACAACGCAAACGAACTCGGAGCAGGATTGGTTAAAAACAAATGTTGCGAAATTCACGCGTATTCTACAGGGACAGCGCGATCTTCTTGCTGTGGCACGCCTTACGCTTTCTGAGCTAGCTCCGCTTGTAAGTGCACAACATGGCATTTTCTACATTATGGAAAATGGTGAATCTGAAAATGCACGTTTAAAAATGCTTGCAAGTTATGCATTTAAAGAGCGTAAAAACCTATCGGATTCATTCCGTCTTGGTGAAGGAATTGTTGGCCAGGCTGCTTTTGAAAAACAGCGTATCCTGCTTACTAATGTTCCATCTGATTATATTGTCATTAGTTCTGGCTTAGGGGAGGCACCTCCGTTAAACATTATTGTCCTACCAGTTGTATTTGAAGGGCAGGTAAAAGCAGTGATAGAGCTTGCTTCATTTGAAAGATTCAGTCCGATTCATCAAACATTTCTGGATCAGCTTACAGAGAGCTTGGGCATTGTACTGAATACTATTGAGGCAAGCAGTCGAACAGAAGAGCTTCTTCGTCAGTCCCAATCACTTGCAAAAGAGCTTCAAAGTCAGCAGGAGGAGCTTCAGCAAACAAATGAAGAACTTGAAGAAAAAGCCCGACTCCTTGAAGAGCAGAAGGTAGAAGTGGAGCGGAAAAACCGTGAGGTAGAGTTAGCTAAGAGTGCGCTTGAAGAAAAAGCAGAACAGTTAACAGTTACCTCGAAATACAAGTCAGAGTTCTTATCTAATATGTCTCATGAACTCCGTACGCCATTGAACAGTCTTCTTATTCTGTCGCAGCAATTAGCCGAAAATCCGCAGGGTAATCTATCGGATAAACAGGTGCAATTTGCCCAGACTATTCACAGTTCTGGTAATGACCTCCTGATGCTGATCAACGAGATCCTTGATCTTTCAAAAATAGAGTCGGGCACTACAACCCTTGAGATAGCTGATGTTTCATTTGCACAGTTACGGGATCAGATAGACCGCTCATTTAGGCACATTGCTGATAACAAAGGTATTAATTTTTCGATTGATCTTGCAGCAAATCTTCCTAAAACCATTAGTACCGATCCGAAACGTCTGCAACAGGTTATTCGTAACCTGCTTTCAAACGCCTTTAAATTTACAGATAAAGGCGAAGTGGCAATGGATGTTTCGGTTGTTACAAGTGGCTGGAATCCAGAACATGATAACCTTAACCGTGCTGCGAAAGTCATTGCATTATCTGTTCGCGATACGGGAATAGGTATTCCGGCAGATAAACAAAAAATCATTTTTGAGGCATTCCAGCAGGCAGATGGCAGTACTAGCCGGAAATATGGTGGTACAGGCCTAGGGCTTGCTATTAGCCGGGAGATAGTCACATTACTTGGAGGTATGATCCGGTTAGACAGTGAACCCGGCAAAGGAAGCACATTTACAGTATTTTTGCCGCAGAATTATAGTCCGACAGATGACTCTAAAAAAAATAAGCAGGCAGGATTTCAACTACCTGACAGACGATTTCGCTCACCAGTTCTTACAGGTGGTAGTGGGCGGAGCGGTGAATTGTCAGACGAAGTAAAACAGTACGATAAGGAAAACAGGCTTCAATCGAAACCAACTCGCTCAAAGGCCGAAGATACCGATAGGACGGGTAGTTATCCTGATAAAAGAATCAATGAGAATACCCTGCCCGACGGCCTTACTGACGACAGGAATTCCATAGGTGAAGGAGATCAGGTAGTGTTGATTGTTGAAGATGATATAAATTTTTCCAATATCCTGATGGATACCGCTCATGATAAGGGTTTTAAAGTAATTCTTGCAATGGATGGCGAGTCTGCAATAAGAGCTGCCCGCACTTATAAGCCTGCTGCAATTACACTTGATTTGATGCTGCCGGATATTGATGGCTGGACGGTTTTGGATCGTTTAAAAATGGATCCTGAAACACAACATATTCCTGTTCACATAATATCTGCGGAAGACTCAAAGCAGGTTGGTTTAAAAAGAGGAGCATTCTCGTACCTTGAAAAGCCGCTTACGAAAAAGGCACTTCAGGATGCGTTTTCTAAAATAGGTGATTTTCTCCAAAGTCCGTCACGCAGATTACTGATTGTAGAGGATGATGTTGAAGAGCAACAGCGAATGCTGGATCTTATTGGAGCAGAAGATGTACACATTACAGCTGTAGAGACGGCTTCGGAGGCTTTAAAAATCATAGAATCCGAAACCTTTAACTGTATGGTTGTCGACCTAAAACTCCCAGACATGGACGGGCTGGATCTCATTGATAAGATTTTAAAAAATCCAAATCATGCTGAGGTTCCTATTATTGTTTATACAGCTAAGGATTTAAATAAAGATGAAGAAGCTCAACTGAACAGGTTGGCAAAATCCCTGATCGTAAAAGACACTAAATCACCTGTGCGCCTGCTGCACGAAACGTCACTTTTCCTTCACCGGGTTGCCGCGAAAATGCCTGAAGGAAAACGTGAAATGATCAATCAGTTATACAAAAATGATGAGCCTTTAAAGGATAAAAAAGTACTCATTGTGGATGATGATGTCCGTAATATTTTTGCGCTTACTAGTATCCTTGAGCGGCATAATATGGAGATTCATACTGCTGAGAATGGGCGACAGGCACTTGAGACACTTGAGCAGACTGCTGATATTGATATAGTGCTCATGGATATTATGATGCCTGAAATGGACGGCTACGAGGCAATGCAGAATATACGCCAAATGCAGCGTTACAAAAACGTGCCGATCATTGCTCTTACTGCTAAGGCGATGAAGGGTGACCGCGAAAAGTGTGTGGAAGCAGGTGCCTCAGATTATATTTCAAAACCCGTTAACACGGAACAACTTCTGTCGCTTCTTCGGGTATGGTTATATAAATAGAGTGTGCCTTTAAAGATATTTTCTCAAAGCGTATGAATACGAGGTAATAACCTCACGAGATGCAGGATAAAAAAAACGAGCTTGAACATATAGAATTGCAGTTGTTCCTAGAAGGCATCTATCGGCATTACGGTCATGACTTCCGTAATTACGCGATGTCTTCTTTTCGGCGGCGGGTTTTAAAATTTGTTCGTGAAGAATCATTAGTGACAATCTCCGGATTGCTTGAAAGGATTTTACACGATGAGGCCTGCATGGAGCGCTTTCTTCTGTCAATCTCTGTTCATGTTACAGAGATGTTCAGGGATCCTGTGTTTTTTAAAACTATCCGTGAAAAGGTCGTTGGAAGGCTTTCAAAGGAAAGTTTTTTCAAAGTGTGGCATGCTGGATGCTCCTCAGGTGAGGAAGTATATTCAATGGCAATTCTTTTAAAAGAACATGATCTGCTTAATAAATGCAAAATTTATGCAACAGATATTAGCCAGCCCATACTTGAGCGCGCGCAATCCAGCATTTTTAACCTAAGAAAAATGCAGGATTATACAGAAAACTACATAAAATCGGGGGGAAAACGCCCCTTTTCTGAGTATTATACTGTGAAGTATCACAATGCGATTTTTAAACATGAGCTTAAAAAAAACATTGTGTGGGGCCATCATAATCTTGTAACCGACAGCTCCTTTAACGAATTCCAGATCATATTATGCCGCAACGTGCTTATATATTTTAATAGGCAGCTTCAGGAGCGTGTCCATAGGCTTTTCTATGACAGTCTTGAGGTTGGTGGTGTACTTGCTTTAGGTCATAAAGAAAGCATTGCTTTTACCCCATATGAAGATTGCTACGAAGTGCTGGATTCACAGAATAAATTGTATTTGAAGAAAAAATAGAGTTATCTGGATATTATTTTTAAAGTATTTAGAATGAAATATAGGTGAGGCCTGATGTAAAGGGCACGAATTGGGTAGCCTGCGTGTTTCAATTCAAGAGAAAATCCTACAAACAGGCTGTTTGTGTAGTAGAATCCAAAATAAGGAATTTTTAAAAGTAAAAGATATTTATGAATGACGGCAGCAAGGTAAACATTCTGATGGTAGATGACAGGCCGGAAAATCTTTTGGCACTTGAATCTACTCTTAGTGATACCGGTCTTAACCTTATAAAAGCGAACTCAGGTACAGAGGCACTTCGATGGCTTCTGCGCGAGGAATTTGCCGTCATTTTACTTGATGTGCAGATGCCCGACATGGATGGCTTTGAAACCGCTGAGCTTATACGCCAGCGAAGGAATTCAGAACACACACCCATTATATTTGTAACAGCAAATACAACTGATGATGCAAATCTTATTCGCGGTTACTCACTGGGGGCTGTAGATTATATACAGAAGCCCTATAATAAGCAGATTTTACGGTCAAAGGTAAGTGTTTTCGTTGATCTTTTTAAAAAGACCGAAGAGGTAAAGGTACAAGCCGAAAATCTAGCCCGTATTAATACAAAGCTTGAAAATGAGATATCAGAACGCCGCAATGCAGAGGAAAAAATTCGGGAAAATGAAGAAACTTTCCGTGCGATGTTTGAAAACGCTGGCGCTGGAATTACTATTCGCAATCCAGAAGGCTATTTCATTAAAGCAAATCCAGCTTTTGAGAAGATGCTTGGTTATACCGAAGATGAACTTGTAAAAATGCACTTTTCTACATTGGTTGTACCAGAGGATGCTGAAGTAGAAAGAGGCCTTTTCGACAAGCTTTTAGATGGTAAAGAACACCAATTCCAGTTTGAAAAGCGCTATGTACGCAAGGGGGGGGAGATAATATGGGCACGCGCGGTCTTATCCATGGTTTATAATACGCAGGGGAAACCCCTGTATGCTATTGGACTTTCTGAAGATATTACCGCCCAGAGAATATATACCGAGCAGCTGCAGCGTCTCACAGAAGAGTTAGGTCAAAGCAACGAAGAACTACGTCTCGCAAAAGAAAGTGCAGAACAGGCTAATCGCGCCAAATCTGTATTCCTTTCGACAATGTCTCATGAACTTCGTACTCCCCTCAATGCAATTCTGGGTTTTGCACAAATCTTAAAAAAGGATGAGCGAATTCCTGAGCGGCAGCGCGGTTTTGTGGAAACAATGTATCGTAGTGGCAGCCACCTTCTGGATATGATCAATGATGTACTGGACATTTCAAAGATTGAGTCCGGTCGCATGGAATTATTGCCGGAAGACTTTAGTCTGCATACTATGCTGAGTGATGTACATAATATGTTTAACCTGCGTGCCCGGGAGAAAGAACTGGCTTTCAGTGTGAGCTACAACAGTAAAGTTCCCGAATATATTTATGCTGATACCAGACGCCTGCGCCAAGTGCTCATTA